>JAFPDB010000209.1 GCA_017390085.1 Bacteroidales bacterium
CATCTCATTCAGCCTCTACATGACCCACGGCGGGACCAATTGGGGCCATTGGGCGGGGGCAAACTCGCCCGGCTTCGCCCCAGATGTCACGTCCTACGACTACGACGCCCCGATTAGCGAGTCGGGACAGGCCACCCCAAAATATTGGGAACTGCGCCAGACACTCGAAAAACACAACGACGGAAAGCCTCTCCACAACGTGCCGCAAACTATTAATCCCGTTGAGGTCAAAAAGTTCCAGTTGACCGATGTCGCCCCTCTCTTCGACAACCTCCCCACCGCAAAGAGCGACACTGCCATCCGTTCCATGGAAGCCTACGACCAGGGCTTCGGCTCCATCCTCTACCGCACGACGTTGCCACGATTGGCTCAAGGTGCCATGCTGAAAGTCGAAGAGCCTCACGATTATGCCCAAATTTTCATCGACGGCCGACTCATCGGGAAGCTCGATCGCCGCAATGGCGAGAGGGAGCTTCTATTGCCAGCCGTAGGCGGCGGAGAGCGTCTCGACATCCTTGTCGAAGCCATGGGGCGAATTAACTTCGGTGTCGCGATTAAAGATTTCAAGGGTATTACCGAGAGCGTCACCATAGCGGAGCAAGGCGATGGCCAGGCCTCGTCGAAGGCTCTCAAAAACTGGACTGTCTACAATCTCGATGACACGCAAAACTTCTATAGCTCAATGAATTTCACGCCTGTTTCGAGCGTGAGGAAGGGAGAGGAAGGGCGTTTGCCGAGGGGTGTCTACCGCGGCAAATTCGATGTGGACAAGGTCAGCGACACGTTTCTGGACTTTTCCTCCTGGGGCAAAGGCCTCGTCTACGTCAACGGTCACGCTTTGGGCCGGATTTGGGAGATAGGCCCGCAGCTGACTCTTTATATGCCGGGCTGTTGGCTCAAAAAGGGCGAGAACGAGATACTGGTTTTCGACATAATAGGACCTAAAGAAACGGCCGTTCAAGGCCTAAAGATGCCCAAACTCGACAATCTGCAAGTCAAGAAGGGTCTCCTCCACCGCGCCCCGGGGCAGAAACTCGACCTCAATTGCCAGACACCAGTCGCCTCGGGCGAGTTTGCCAAAGGAAACGGATGGCAGCAAGTTAACTTCGGCAACACCGTCAAGGGAAGATACCTCACTTTTCAAGCCCTTTCGCCGATAAACCATGCCGACAAGGTCGCCGCGGTCGCCGAACTATATGTCCTCGACAGCCATGGGGAGCGCATTTCGCGCGAGCCGTGGGTGGTTGTTTACGCCAATAGTGAGGAGGTCAAGGTGGGCAACCATTCGGCAGACAAGATTTTCGACCTGCAAGAGTCGACATTTTGGAGCACAACCCCGGCCGACAAATTCCCTCACGCCGTTGTCATCGACCTCGGCGGATCGCACGACCTCGGCGGCATCGAGTATCTGCCGCGCATGGAGGGGGGCGTGCCTGGCGGAATTAAGGGTTTCAACGTTTTCGTGGGCGACAGCAGTCCCGTAGGAGAGAAGCGCGACCATACTGGTTGGTGACAATCTTTTTTTTCGATACTTTTTCCTATATTGCGGTTGACAATCAGACAACAACAACAGCCATAATAGGAAAACTATGTCTCAACCGCTCCAGCCCTCACTGAGGGTCATGCTGCCTCTTTTTCTCACACTCTCTTCCCTACATCTGCTCAACGACTTGATGCAGTCCGTCATCGCGGCTTCCTATCCGCTTGTGAAGTCCGACCTTGGCCTCTCGTTCACCCAAGTGGGCGTCATTTCGCTCGTCTACCAGCTCGCTTCGTCAGTTTTCCAGCCCGTCGTGGGCATGGCTTTCGACAAACGCCCCTTCGTGCGCTCCCTGCCGCTCGGCTCTTTTTTCACGTTGCTTGGTCTCGCCCTCGTATCCGTCTCGGAGAGCGTGCCTTGGCTGTGCGTATCGGTGTTTCTCGTAGGTGTCGGCTCTTCAATTCTGCATCCCGAGGCCAGCAGGATCACGTCGTTGGCGTCGGGCGGGCGTCGCGGTTTTGCGCAGTCGGTGTTCCAAGTGGGCGGAAACCGGGGTTCGTCGCTCGGCCCGCTCGCCGTGGCAATCGTTGTCGCGCCGTTCGGCCGAGCCAACATCGCGTGGTTCTGCCTCGTGGCGGTTTTGGCCATGGTCGTCAGCCGTCCCGTGTGCCGATGGTACGCAGACTATCTGGCCTCCGTGCGTAAGGACCGCGCCTCGGCTCGATCCGCCGCGCGCCGTCCGCTCTCGAAGAGGATGACCGTGGCGGCGTTGCTAATAATGGTCGTGCTAATTTTCTCCAAGTACATCTACATGGCGTCGCTTACCAACTATTTCACCTTCTACGTCATAGAGCGTTTTGCAGTATCGGTTTCGGTCTCGCAGGTCGCGCTCTTCATTTTCCTCTTCGCCACGGCGGCGGGAACATTTGTCGGTGGGCCTGTTGGCGACAAGATTGGCAGGAAATACGTCATTTGGATATCGATTCTTGGCACGGCCCCGTTCAGTCTCATTATGCCGCATTGTGGCTTCTATGGGACCATAGCCATGGCGTTTTGCGCAGGTTTCATGCTGTCGTCGGCGTTCCCCGCCATTCTCGTCTACGCCCAGGAGATGTTGCCCGATAAGTTGGGGCTCGTCAGCGGCCTGTTCTACGGATTCGCCTTTGGCGTGGCCGGAATCGCGGCGGCCATTCTTGGCCATTTTGTAGACATTTATGGCCTTCAATCTGTTTTCGACGTGTGCGCGTTCTCCCCATTAGCGGGCCTCGTGGCTGCTTTTCTTCCGAATATGAAAAACGGTAAGAGAGGGTAGGGCGGACGGGCGTCTTCGCCAAGTCGCGAGTCGACTAATTCCATTTCCCGTTCGTCTCTCATTTAAGGAAAGAATTTTTAAGAGTTCCGCGCCATTCTCTAAATCTGTTTGAAAAAATACTTATATTTGTAATCAAATTGTGCGGCAAGCCGCCAGTGCGGCTGTCCTTTTTAACAACTAATTTCACTAAGGTCACTTCTTATGAGCGGCAACAAAACATTTTCAATGATTAAACCCGGTGCTGTTCGCAACAAACACATCGGTCACATCCTTTCCAAGATTGAAGAAGCCGGCTACACCATCGCAGCCATCAAGACAACGCGACTCACAATCGACCAGGCCGCCGATTTCTACTCCGTACACAAAGATCGCCCTTTCTTCCAAGAGCTCATCGAGTTCATGTCGTCCGGCCCTATCGTCGCAATGGTCCTGCTCAAAGACAACGCCGTAGAGGATTTCCGTCGCCTCATCGGCGCAACCGACCCCGCACAAGCTGCTGAGGGAACAATCCGTCGCCTCTTCGCAACCAGCAAGAGCCATAACGCCATCCATGGCTCCGACAGCGACGAGAACGCAGAAAAAGAAAGCTCCTTCTTCTTCAGCCGACAAGAATACCTCCGTAAGGACATCGTCGGGACCGAGGAAAGCTAACTCTCACAGATATTTAAACCCGTTTAAAACGGCATCCCACGGCGCATGGTGGCTTTCGGCTGCCATGCGTCACCTTTTTTCATTAACTTTACGACCATTAATCGATTCGCCGACACAACCCATGAACCCTTTGTGCGACAACACCGCGTTCGCAGACCCGATGTCTCTCCCATTCGCCGAAATGGTGAGTAAGAGCCAAAACATCGTGCTCACTTGCCATGTCAATGCCGACGGCGACGCGCTCGGCTCAACCCTCGGATTCCGTAAAGTGCTCATCAACATGGGCAAACAGGCAACGGTCGTCACGCCGGACCTCGCCCCAACCTCGTTCGCTTGGATGAAGGGCTACAAGTCGCTCATCTGCTACGAGAGGCAGCAACCCGAGGCCGACAAGATTATCGAAGCCGCCGACCTCATCGTCATGATGGACTACAACGACCTCGGGCGCGTCAAGACACTCGGCGAGAAAATATCATCCCTCTCCACGCCGCGCGTACTCATCGACCACCATCTCGATCCCGTCGTAAACGCCGACGTCATGGTCTCTCGCCCCGACGCCTCCGCCACCTGCCAAATCATCTATAGGCTTCTTATTGCTGCGGGACTCTCCCAATACGTCGACCAGGAGGCTGTCACCAACTTCTACGCCGGCATCGTCACCGACACTGGCGGGCTGAGCTACAACTCCAGCGACCCCAACCTCTATATCCTCGTGGCGGAGATGCTCAAGATGGGTGTCGACAAGACTTTTGTCCACGAAAAAATCTTCAACAACAAGTCCGTCAAGCAGATAAAACTGCAAGGCTACTCTCTCGGACGCAAGTTCCACAGAGTTGAGAAATACCCCATAGCCCTCATATCCCTCTCCAAAGAGGAGCTCGATCGCTTCAATTACACAACTGGCGACACCGAGGGCTTCGTCAATATCCCCTTGCAAGTCAGGGACATAATCGTCTCCTGCCTCATTCTCGAACGCCCAGATTGCGTCAAGATGTCGTTCCGCTCCAAAGGCGAGTTCCCCGTCAACGAGTACGCCGCAAAATACTTCAGCGGAGGCGGCCACCTCAATGCCGCGGGCGGCTCTTTCCACGGCTCTTTCGACGACGCTGTGGCTCTCTACCAAAAATCCATTGCCGACTTCTACGTCCGATGGATGAAGCGAACAGCCAAGTAAATAACAAGCGGCCCTCC
This sequence comes from Bacteroidales bacterium, assembly GCA_017390085.1. Lineage (GTDB taxonomy): Bacteria > Bacteroidota > Bacteroidia > Bacteroidales > Marinilabiliaceae > W3P20-009. Next base: position 4,635 of record JAFPDB010000209.1, read on the forward strand.
CGATGTCGCCAAGAATCCTGCTCTCCTTGTGCCTAGCCCTCCTTCTGGCTATGGTCGCGAGTTGCTCCCAATGTTCGGAAGGCGACGAGCGGAGGCGACCGGCACCCACACGCGAACAGTTCATCCGATATAACCGACATCTCGTACGGTGCGATTCCATTTGCATTGTCAAGTACTCCGATTCGCTCGGCCTCAATCCTCAACCCACGCCAAAAAGCCTCTGGATCACGATTCATGAACATGAGACTGGCGAGCCGCTACAGAACGGCGACAAAATATCCCTCCAATACGTCGTCACGACTTTGCTCAACGACACCATCTACACTTCCGCACATAGCGGCCCGGCCAATCTGACCGTCGGACAGGCCGACTTGACCATGGGACTCGACGAGGCGCTACGCACCTTGCATCGAGGCGACAGCGCAACCGTCATAGTCATACCCGAAAAGGCCTATGGCTTCCGTGGCGACGGCAAGGCCATCCGAGGCCGTAAGATTCTAAGATTCGATATCCGCATCCTAAAACAATGAGACACAGCTTCTTAATACTTCCGGCTGCGGCCATGCTCTCTGCTTGCGGCGATTCCGATTCTTCCTACTGGGCCACAGGCATCGGCTCGGTCGAACTCAACGATTCGGTCTTCTCCATACATTATTATAAGACGGAGCTGCGCCTCGCCGACGGCATACCTTGCGACGGGCTGACCGACACGAGCCGCGTATTTTTCAATGGGCATGGCCGCCTCGTCGCCGAGGATGTCGAGGGAAATCAAGTCTACGATTTCCAACCCTCACTCCTTTCCGCAGACATAACCTCGCCGCTCCTGATGCTCGACAGCGCCGGGATGGCTTCCGACTCACTCACCAAGTTGGCCTCAAGCCCCGAGGGCTTCTACGCCCAGAACCTCCACATAACACGCGACTGGAGACGCAACGATTTCTTCGACGCTACGGCCATATACCCCGGCACGGGCGACGGCTCGCAAGATTTCCTTAGCCTTGTAGGCGACACACTCTCCGCCGATGCCGACACCATGCACCTCTGGCTGCGTCTCCGTCGCCAAAAAACTGATTCGACCCTCATGGTCACGAAGCAGTCAGCGTTCCCGTCAATTGCCTGCGCGATTCGGCAAAGGAGCGAATCCTCATACGCCTTAGCCGCATCGACGCTTTCGGCGATACCGTCGTCATGGACTATGTCTATAGCTACGTCAATTTCATCGAATAATTACATTAACGACTTCATACACACATGAATATCACCAAAAACGCTTTAGTCGTCATCACCTACGAACTGCATACCGACGCGCAAGACGGTCCTTTCGTCGAGTCGTGCGACGTCTCTCGCCCCCTCAAATTCGTTTTCGGCGCCGGACGTATGCTGCCCGCCTTCGAGGCCGCCCTTGAGAACCTCGCAGCGGGGGACTCTTTCGCTTTCTCCCTATCGCCCGAAGATGCTTATGGCGAAAGGTCCAACGACGCCATCGTCGAGGTGCCCAAGAACATTTTCGTAACGCCCGACGGCCGCCTTCGCGAGGAGTACCTCCAACTTGGTGCCAGAGTGCCTTTGCTCAACGACATGGGGCAGAAGATTGTGGGAACGGTTCTCAGCGTCTCCGACAGCGTCGTGACGCTCGATTTCAATCCACCACTTGCCGGAGAGACCCTCTTCTTCTCCGGAAAGGTTATTGAGGTCCGCGAGGCCACAGCCGACGAGCTTCTCAACCAACACCATGGCTGCGGTGGCGGCTGTAACGGTGGCTGCGGTGGCGGCTGCCACGGTCATGACGACGAAGAGGGATGCTGCGGTGGCGGCTGCCACGGTCATGACGACGAAGAGGGATGCTGTGGCGGCGGATGCCACGGTCATGACGACGAAGAGGGATGCTGTGGCGGCGGATGCCACGATAGTGATGAGGGAGGATGCGGAAGCTGCGGTTGCCACTAATGTCTTTAGCCATATTTTCGTCTCATGAACTCTTTTGGCAATCTTTTTAGGCTGACCACGTTTGGCGAGTCGCATGGACTCGCCGTAGGCGGGGTGGTCGACGGAATGCCCCCAGGCATCGACGTCGACGAGGCATTTATCCAAGCCGAGCTGAACCGCCGCCGCCCGGGACAATCCAATATCACGACACCACGCGACGAGAAGGATAAGGTAAAGATTCTCAGCGGCATATTCCGTGGCAAGTCCACAGGCACGCCCATCGGCTTCGAGGTCGAGAACACCAATCAGCATTCCAACGACTACGACAACATCGCCGACGTTTTCCGACCCTCTCATGCGGATTTCACCTATTTCTCCAAATATGGACTCCGCGACCACAGGGGAGGAGGCCGCTCCTCGGCTCGTGAGACGATTTCGCGCGTCGTAGGCGGAGCCTTGGCAAAACTCGTGCTTCGCAAGGAGGGCATTTCCTTGGTCGCCTACACCAGCCAAGTGGGCGACATCGCCCTCAACAAGAGCTATAAGGAGCTAGACCTCACGAAGATTGAGGACAATATCGTCCGATGCCCCGATGCCCCGACCGCCGCGAAAATGATTGACCTCATTTCCAAGGTCAAGGCCGAGAGGGATTCCGTCGGTGGTGTAATCACCTGCGTCATAAAGGGCGCGCCCGTGGGGCTCGGAGAGCCCTGTTTCGACAAACTCCAGGCCCTTTTGGCTCACGCCATGCTCTCCATAGGGGCTGTCAAGGGTTTTGAATACGGCTCCGGTTTCGCAGGGTCTGCGCTTCGTGGGTCGCAACACAACGACACATTCTACATGGAAGGCGACCGCGTCCGGACACGTACCAACAACAGCGGCGGAATCCAAGGCGGCATCTCCAACGGCGAGGACATTTACTTCAGGGTGGCTTTCAAGCCCACGGCCACAATCCTCATGGAGCAACTCACGGTAAACTCACTCAAACAGGAAGTCATGACCACCGTCAAAGGGCGTCACGACCCTTGCGTCGTCCCTCGCGCGGTGCCTATCGTAGAGGCCATGGCAGCCATGGTCATGACCGACGCCCTCCTCATCCAGAAATCTTGGCGACGTTAATCCCCACGTCCCCATAACGGCCGAACTGTCTTATGAAAGAGGTTTTCAAAAAAGCTTGGAGGAAGTACTACAAGGCGACATACAGAATCGTCGCCTTCGCTGCATGTACCGTTCTCATGGTACTCTCCTTCCCCAATGCAGGCCGCTTCAACTACGAATACGAGATTAAGCGCCCATGGCGATATGAGGATGTCATAGCGCAATTCGACTTCCCGATACTGAAACCCGCCAACGAGGTAGCCGCCGAACGCGACAGCCTACTGCGCTCCGTCGTCCCCTACTACGTAGTCGATTCCGTCTACGAGGTCGGAGTGCGTCTCCGCGTCCACTCCATGGTCCGCAACATCTCGAACATCTTGCCACAATATGCGCCACCGGGTGTCAATGTCGACACACTTTCAGCCGTCATCGAGAGCGCCCTTTTCCGTAACGTTGTCGAGGTCTCTTCCGACGGCATAGTCGACGTGGGCATTCGAGAGACGGGGCAGCTCAGCGGCAATAGCGAATTGATGCTCATCAAGGCCAATGTCGCCACCCCGTTCCGCGCCGACGATCTAGTCACGCCGCGCAAAGCCTATTCCGAGGTCGTCGACCGCACTGCGCAGGACATCTCTTCTCACTATGGCTTCGAGAGCAGGCGTTTCCGGCAAATCGTCACGATGATGCCCGTGAGCGAGGTCATCGAGCCGAACATCCATTTCGACGAGGCCAAGACACAGACGGCTGTCAAACAGAAAGTTGACAATCTGAGCCTCTATTCCGGCAAGGTCATGTCGGGGCAGCTAATCGTCCGAACGGGCGACATCGTAACGCCACGCACGGCGCAGCTCCTCCTCTCCCTCAAAGCAGCCACTGAGGGCGGCTTCAGCACCAACGTCCATGAATTGCCCATCATGGCGGGGCAGCTCATAATCGTCGGCAGCCTCATGTTCTCGCTTTTCCTCTTCATCTGCTATTTCCGCAAGGACTATTTCAAGCAGCTGCACTACATCAATTTCATCCTTGCCCTCATGACGTTGCTTGTCTGCGTCACAGGGTTTCTCGCCTCCATTGGCGCCAACATCAGTTTCATCGTCCCCTACGCCGTTCTCCCCGTCATGATGAGAATATTCACCGACGCGCGGCTCGGCATGTATGTCCACATCGTCACCATCCTCATAATTTCTTTCTTCGCGTTCAATAGCCACGTCTTCATCTTCCTCCACGTGCCGGCAGGTCTTGTCGCCTGCATCTCGCTCTATCAGCTCAACAAGAGGATTCAGATTTTCCGCACCGCCGTATATATCTTCCTGTTCTACAGCTTCATGTACACGGGATACACCTTCTGGCAAGGTGCCGATTTCTCTTTCCAGCCCATCACGTATCTCCATTTCGCCGTCAGCGCGGTCATATTCCTCCTCACCTACCCGCTCATCTACATCATCGAGAAAATCTTCGGCTTCATTTCAGACGTCACACTGCTCGAAATGGCCGACGGCAACAATATCCTCCTTCGCCAGCTCTCCGAAAAAGCCCCTGGCACGTTCCAGCACTCCATGCAAGTGGCCAACCTTGGTCAAGAGGTGGCATACAAAATCGGTGGAAACGCTCTCCTCGTAAGGGCGGGCGCGCTCTATCACGATGTCGGCAAGATTCTGAACCCGCTCCTCTTCACCGAAAACCACGTCAAGGGCGTAAACCCGCACGAGTCAATGACTTATGAGCAGAGTGCAAAGCTCATAATCGACCACGTCCGCAACGGAGTAGAGCTCGCGCGAAAGTACCACCTCCCCACCCAGATTCGCGACATCATTGCCTCGCACCACGGCACCACCATGACGCGCTATTTCTACCTCAAATGGTGCGCCGAGCATGACGAAGAGCCAAATCTCGCCGATTTCACATACCCCGGCCCACGCCCGCGCACCAAAGAACAAGCCATCATCATGATGTCCGACGCCGTCGAGGCCGCATCCAAAAGCCTTACGACCCACTCCGACGACGCCATCGCAAGCCTCGTCGACAAGATTATCGACTCGCAAATGATGGCCGGGCAGTTCAAGAAGGCATCAATCACCTTTGCAGAAATCGACGAGGCCCGTGACGTGTTCAAAGAGAAACTCAAGAGCATCTATCACGTCCGAATCCAATATCCCGACAACCCTAAATAGCCAAACCTGAAGATTACTAATACAATGACTAAGTGTAAATTGCAGCCTACAAAAGGCTTCGACAAGGTCCGTTTCGGCATGACGGCCTCGCAAGTCAAAGACATCCTTGGCAAGCCCGACGAGGAGTACGACGAGCAATATGGCGATACTCCCGACGACCTCTACAAAATCCTGATTTACGGCGACCTCGCCCTCTCACTGTCGTTCGAGATGTCCAGTGGAGGCGTCCTCGTCGACATCATGACCGACGAGGGATGCGAGCTCACCCTTGGCGACGACATCCGTCTCGGCGACACCTATGAGGAGGTTTGCCGCAAGGTTCAAGATGCCGACTACGGCCCAATCGAGGAGGGGGACCTCGACGACGATGTCGACCTCGACGACGATGAGGCCGAACAGGCCGAGGGGCTCGTCGAATACGTCCTCCCCGAGGTCAGTGTCAACCTCTGGTTCAAAAACGGAATTCTCGACACGATTCAGCTCGGACCCGAATTTGGCGACGACGACAACTTCATCTGGCCCGAGGACTAAACAATCGAACTGTAATGAAAAGACATTCAATCAAGAAGGTCCTCGCGACCATGCTTGCTCTCGTCCCTATGCTCGCGCAAGCACAAGTGTCCACCACCATTGGGGAGACGCCTTTTAAACTCAAATTCGGTGGCCGCACTAACCTCGATCTCGGCACCTATCTCGGAGCCGACGACGGACAGGCCAACCGCAACGGCGCTTGCGTCAACGACACGCGCCTCAGCTTCATCGCCGATTTCGACACCGTTTGGCAGGCAAAGGTCGAGGTCTTTTTCGGCAGCAAGGCCATAGCTTTCCGCGACGTCTACGTCAAGAGGACACTCCAATCAGCCGGAAGCGAGGTCCAGATTGGTAACTTCTTCTTCCCCTTCGGCTACTACCGTTGCGGCATAAACTACAAGTTCATCGAGAACTCGTCGGCCGACGCGGCTTTCTCTTCGCTCCGCAAGATGGGTCTCGCCTATCTATCCTACTCCCCTAAATTCAACTGGGGTGTAGGCTTCTTCTCCGACGGCGACGTTGATAACGGCAAGAAAGCCAACCAGGGATACTCCTTCAACGCCTACGCGCTTTTCCGCCCTCTTGACAATGCGGGCAGCATTTTCCACGCTGGCGTCTCCGGCATCGTCACTCACCCAAGCAAGACAATCTCTTTCAGCGCCAAAGAGCCTCAGACCTTCGTCTCCAACGCCCTTTTCGCCACCCCCGCGCTCGACGCCTACAACTACACACGCCTCGAGGTCCAGGTCCTCACGATCCAACGCCGCTTCTATGCCGAGGCTCGTTTCCTAAAGACTTGGGTCAACCTCCCCAACAAGGTCTCCGTCACCGACGACGAAGGAAACGTCACGACCTTGAAGCAAGACAATTTCGACGGCTCCTATGGCCTGTGGGCCCAGGCGGCTTGGCGTTTCTTCGGCCCCGACCACAGCTACAACCGCAAGACTGGCCTCACCGGAAACGCCTCCGCGAAGGCTTTCGAGGTGCTGGTGCGTTTCTCGCGAGTCGACCTCGACCAGTATGGAGCCGCAAACGACATCACTCTCGGACTTAACTACTTCTTTAACAAATACCTCCGCGCTAAGCTCAACTACGTCCACACCCACATCGAGGATGGCGCGCACCGCGACTCCATGCAGGGGCGTCTCCAATTTTCTTTCTGAAAACCATAAGTGTTAGGAATTTTGTTAAATTTGTAAGCAATATACTGCGAACAGGGGGGAGGGCGAAAGCCCGCCCCCATATCGCGCAAAACCCCTAAACCAATATGAAGTTACGCAATCTGAAGAAAGACGTGCTGTTCCTCGCGCAGGACCTCACGAGCATCATCTCCGTGAAACTCTTTTTCGAGGGAATCGAGGCTCAAAAACTCGATGGTGTGGCCGCTAAGGTCTTCGCTTTCAAGAGCGAGGCCCTCGCTCAAATCAACGCCCCGGGCGTCAGCGCGAAGAAGCCATTCAAGAGCGAGATAGCAAAGGCCAAGAGGCTCAACAGCGAGGCTGCCGTCAAAGCTTACCTCGCCGCCAAGAACACCTACTCCAGGGAACTGTCTAAGGCCTACGCCGCTTTCAGCAAAAACCTTTTTGAAAAATACGCCGACCTTTCTGAGGAAATCTCTAAAGTTAAATAACACGGAGGCACCCCTTCTGTTAGGTTTAGCCCTCAATCCATATGATTGGGCACGAATCGAGGTTCCTGCTTAGTCGGTTTCCCGTCTAAGTAGGAACTTCATTCTTTATTGATTAGCAACAACTTGATGAAACTTGCACTCCATTTCGCATTAATCGCTGTAATGTCCATCACCTTTTCAGCTTGCGATAATCAACGTCAACAAAAACTCTGGAGCGAACCAGACGTCGACGTCACCGACGGCCGTTTTTCCCCCGAAGTTCTCTGGCAAATGGGCAATGTTGCCGAGCTTGCCGTCTCTCCCGACGGGCAGACGGCCATTTTTACCATCTCATATACCGACATTGCCGCCAACAAGTCAACCACAGAAATCTATTCCGTCCCCTCCTCAGGCGGCGGCCCAATCATACAGCTCACCTCAGGCGACGGCCTCTCCGTCAACTCCCCGGCCTTCCTTCCCGACGGGCGCATAGCCTTTCTCCGCCCTAAGGCCAAAGGCGCTGACAACCTTCTCTGGATTGCCAACCCCGACGGCTCCAACCCGCAACCCGTCGCCAATTCCGAAGGTGTCGAGGGCTTCCTCTTCGCCCCATGCGGCAAGAGGGTGGCTCTCGTGCGCAGCGTCAAAATAGACACCGATATCCACGACCTCTATCCCGACCTGCCAAAGGCCAATGCGCGCATCGAGACCGACCTCATGTACCGCCATTGGAACCATTGGGCCGATGGCTCCTACAGCCACGTCTTCGTAGCCGACCTGCAAGGCAATGAGCTGCTCAACTCCAAAGACATAATGGAGGGCGAACGCCACCATAGCCCGCTCCCTCCCTTTGGCGGAGTGGAGCAGTTGGCGTGGTCGCCAGACTCCAAGTCGCTCGCCTACACGAGCAAAAAGCTTCAGGGCAAGGAGGCCGCGATCTCCACCAATTCCGACATCTTCATCTACTCTCTCGAGACGGCAGAGACCAAAAACGTCTCCGCGCCAAGCGCGGGCTACGACACCAACCCCGCCTTCGCGCCCGATGGCTCGC
>JAFPDB010000210.1 GCA_017390085.1 Bacteroidales bacterium
TCGTGGGGTCAGAATGGTAACTGCAACATCGACAACTACGTCTACCTCTCCAACATCGGCTTCTCGCCCTCCGACTACGCCGACTACGGCTACAAGTTCAGCAGCGACAACGGCTATACCTCAATGCCTGGCAACTACACCACAGGTGCCTACGCACGCAACCAGCCCAATGACGACGTAACCTGGGAGACTTCCGAGCAAATCAACGTAGGTTTCGACTCCCGATTCCTCGACAGCCGACTCAGCCTCACCTTCGACTGGTATAAGAAGACCACCAAAGACTGGCTAGTCCAGGCCCCGACCCTCGACGTCTACGGATACGAGGAGGCCGCCTTCATCAATGCGGGCGACGTCGAGAACAAGGGTATTGAGGTAGCCCTCTCTTGGAACGACACCAAGGGCGACATCCACTACAATGTCGGTGTCAACCTCGCCTACAACAAGAACGAGGTCACTAAGCTCGGCACTGCCTCCGGCAGGATCGGCGACGGCCGCACATCTTCCCTCTTCCAGAACTCCTCCTACGTTTCCCTCGTCGAGAAAGGCCACGCCATCGGCTACTTCAGCGGCATGAGCTACAGCGGAATCTGGCAGAACCAGCAGCAAATCGACGAGGCCCGAGCCAACGGCAAGGCCATGCTCGACGATGCGGAACCTGGCGACTGCATCTGGGACGACTGGAACGGCGACGGCAAGATCGACCTCGACAACGACCGTCATGAGATTGGCGACCCCAATCCCGACGTAACCGTCGGCCTCACACTCGGTCTCGACTGGAAAGGCCTCGACTTCAGCGTAAGCGGCTCCGGCGCCTTCGGACATCAGATCATGCAGTGCTACCGCACGTCGCTCCTCGCCAACCCATACACCAACTACACCACCGACGTCTTCGAACGTTGGCACGGCGAGGGCACCAGCAACTCCAAGCCTCGTCTCGGCTACTCCAAGGAGAACGAGAGCTGGGTAAGCACCGTCTACATGCAGGATGCTGACTACTTCAAGATTCAGAACATCACCCTGGGCTACGACTTCACGAAGAACCTTTGGAAGAACTCCCCATTCGGCCAGCTCCGCCTCTACGTACAGGCTCAAAACGTTGCTTGCTTCACCGGCTACACTGGTGTCGACCCCGAGGTAGGCTCCTCCGGCGGCACCGACAGTTGGGCTAAGGGCGTTGACCTCGGTCTCTACCCGACTTCGCGCACCTACATCGCTGGCGTGAACATCAAGTTCTAAGTGTAAAAACCTTTAGAAACCTATTATGAAAAAGTTTATAGCAATGGCTGCCGCCGTGTCGCTCGCGCTCTCTTTCTCAGCGTGCGACGACTTCCTCGACAGCGAAAACTATACTGAGGCCAACTCGGGTAACTACCCGGGCTCGGCAGCCGACCTCAACAAGGAGATCGCCGCCCTCTACGGATGCCTCAACCAGATTTCGAACAACCCCCTCAACGCCCCATTCTTCGTCAACATTCTCGCTTCCGACGACTGCAACGGCGCAGGCGGCACTGGCGACGTCGAGAGCCACGCCGCAGGCCACCTCATGGTCACCAACACCAACTACTATGGTGCCGACGAGAAGGTTGGAGCATGGCACGTAATCTACGTGGCCATCTCACGCGCCAACGCCATCCTCTACACCGACGAGAGCATCATGGCGGGCATCGATGAGAAGACCCGCAACCAGCTTCTCGGCGAGGCCTACTTCCTCCGCGGACTCTTCTACCTCTGGGGCTCGCAGCTCTGGGGCGACATCCCCGCCTACTGGGCAGCCGCGGCTCCTTCTCCCTGCCCGCAGGTAAGCGCCGAGAACGAAATCTACCCACACATTCTCGCAGACTTCCTGAGCGCCTACAACCTCATGAGCTACGGCGCCACCACACAAGGCGACGGCCACGCCACCAAGGGCGCTGCCGCTGGCTTCCTCGCCCGAGCCTACATGTTCTACGAGGGTTTCTACAAGAAAGCCGGCGAACTCGCCAAGGCTAACCCCGCCGCTGTCATGCTCCCAGCGCAAAGCGGCATCTCCAAGGCCGACCTCGTCAAAGACGACGTCATCAAGATTTTGGAAGATGTCATGGCAAGCGGACAGTACGACCTCGTCGAAGACTACCGACTCCTTTGGCACTACACCAACAAGTACACCATTGCCGACTACGACTTCACCAAAGACCTCTCGGCAAGTGGCAAGGTCTGGGCCGGCAATGGCAACGTCGAGCAGCTCTTCCAAATCCAATACGGCAACGTGGCCTCTTGGAACGGCACCATCGGCATGGGCTTCTGCAACATGTCATCCCTCTACGCCTCTCTCCGTTGCGACGACGACGGCATGGGCAATGTAAATGGCGGAGCAGCCACCTTCCCCTATGCGCAAGGCTGGGGCCAGGGCACCGTCAATGCGCAGCTCTGGGACGACTGGAGCGACAGCGACCCTCGCAAGAGTGCCACAATCATCGACTGCGAGAACGAGCTCGAGAACTTCGTCTACACCACCTCTTGCACCGAGGATGCCGGCTACTACAACAAGAAGCTCGTTGCCGTGACGACCAAGAGCAGCAACTTCGAGTCCACATCCTCCGGTCCCTACACCTTCTGGGATTTCTACCGTGTTGACGGTGGCGGCGACGCCTCCAACTCCAACGGCAACTCCATGCAAGGCTCACACTACACCGACTTCGTCCTCATGCGCTACTCCGACATCCTTCTCATGCACTCCGAGCTCAAGGGCGACGCCACCGGCATGAACAAGGTCCGTGAGCGTGTCGGACTCCCAGCCACAACCTACAGCTGGAGCAACATCCAGAACGAGCGTCGCTTCGAGTTCGCTTGCGAGGGTCTCCGCTTCAACGACCTCCGCCGTTGGTCCGGCAAAGACGGTGGCGAGAGCTGCCTCGCTGCCCGAACCCTCGAGAAGCAGAACAACACAAGGGTCAACTATACTGGCAAATGGACCACCATGCACCACGCAAGCTCCTCTTGGGCAAAGCGTTACGCTGCAACCAACGGCTTCTGGCCCATCCCGTCGTCGCAGATCAACCTCGTCAACGACGAGAACGTCCTGAAGCAAAACCCAGGTTGGTCTGGTCCTGAATCTATCATGACCGCGGCGCCTATCTACAACTAATATAGTATAGGAGCGAATTAAGAAACTAAAGTGGCAATGCGAGCTGGCGGGGATGCCCCGCAAGGCGCTTCCCCGCCAGCATCCGCGCCACTCATAAGAAAAGAATCAAACATGAAGAAACGTTATATCTTAATGGCGACCGCCTGCGCCCTTTGCGCCTGCGATCCTGTCGAGGAAGACGATAGTTTCAGCGCGATCGAATACACCAAGGAGGCCGTCTCCGAGGCGTTCTCCTTCACGCAGGCCGACAAGGCAGGCAAGCCAGCCGCAGACGGCAACTACTTCACATACACAACCAACCCCGCGCAGATAGTAAAGGTCTTCAACTATAAGGCCGACGGTTCCGAAAACCAGCTCGCCCTCGGTGCAAGCGGCACATTCCAAATCTCACCAAGCCGTGGCTCCGACCCCAACGTCAAGTTCTACGTGGCCACCTACA
>JAFPDB010000211.1 GCA_017390085.1 Bacteroidales bacterium
GACGTGCTCGACGAACTCGAAGAAGTTCTCATCACATCCGACGTTGGCGTCGACACCACACTGAAAATCATCAAGCGCATCGAAGAGCGCGTCAAGAAAGACGCCTACAACGGCTCCGAAGAGCTTAACGCCATCCTCCGCGACGAGATAGCGTCGCTTCTCGAAGAGACAGACCGCGAAGGCGCGCAGGCCGAGTTCATCGACCATGGCGGCGACCCCTACGTGATCATGGTCGTCGGCATCAACGGAGTGGGAAAGACAACCACCATAGGCAAAATCGCCAATCGCTACAAGAAAGCCGGCAAGAAAGTCGTCCTCGGAGCCGCGGACACCTTCCGCGCTGCGGCCATCGAGCAGCTCGAGGTATGGGCGAACCGAGTCGACGTCCCCATCGTCAAGCAGCAGATGGGCTCCGACCCAGCCTCCGTAGCCTTCGACACACTCTCCTCGGCCAAGGCGCACGGCGCCGACGTCGTAATCATAGACACAGCCGGCCGACTCCACAACAACATTGGCCTCATGAACGAGCTTTCCAAAATAAAGAACGTCATGAAAAAAGTCGTCCCTACCGCACCCGACGAGGTGCTCCTCGTCCTCGACGGCTCGACAGGTCAAAACGCCTTCGAGCAAGCCAAGCAATTCACCAAGGCCACCGAAGTCACGGCGCTCGCCATTACGAAGCTCGACGGCACAGCCAAAGGCGGAGTCGTGATTGGCGTCTCCGACCAGTTCAGCATTCCCGTCAAGTATATCGGCATCGGCGAGGGAGTTGACGACTTGCAACTCTTCGACCGCAGGTCTTTTGTCGAATCCCTTTTCAAATAAGCTTTGAAACTCGTAGACGTCATATCGCTGGGGTGCTCAAAAAACCTCGTCGACAGTGAAAAACTGATGGCTCAACTCCGCGCCAACAACATCACCGTGGCCCACGACTCGCCCAACCCCCGCGGCGAGGTGGCAATCATCAACACCTGCGGTTTCATCGGCGACGCCAAAGAGGAGTCCATAAACACCATCCTCCAATTCGCCGAGGCTAAGCACCGGGGCACGCTGAAAAAGCTCTACGTGATGGGATGCCTCAGCGAACGCTATCGGGCGGAGCTGGCCGAGCATATCCCCGAAGTCGACAAGTTCTACGGCAAATTCGATTGGAAAGGAATCATTCAAGAACTCGGGGCCACGTTCAGGCGCGACATCATGAACGAACGCTCACTGACCACACCACACCACTACGCCTACCTCAAAATCTCTGAGGGATGCAACCGCAAGTGCAGCTATTGCGCCATCCCCCTCATAACAGGGCCACACACGAGCCGCCCCATGGAAGAGATTCTCGACGAGGTCAAACGACTTGCCGACACCGGCGTCAGAGAGATCCAAGTCATAGCGCAAGACCTATCCTCCTACGGCACTGACTTGTACAAGAAAAACCGTCTCGCCGAACTCGTCGACGCCATAGCGTCCGTAGACTCCATCGAGTGGGTCCGCCTCCACTACGCCTACCCCGCCGGCTTCCCCCACGACATTCTCGACGTCATGGCCGCCAACCCGAAGGTGTGCAACTATCTCGACATCGCCCTCCAACACTCGTCGGACCATATGCTCAAACAAATGCTTCGCCACATCAGCAAGGCCAAGACCATTGAGCTCCTCGACGAGATTCGCCAGCGCGTCCCGGGCATCCACCTGCGCACAACCCTCATAACCGGCCACCCCGGCGAGACGGAAGAGGATTTTGCAGACCTTATGGACTTCGTCCGCACCCAACGTTTCGAACGTCTTGGCGTCTTCCCCTACTCGCACGAAGACGACACTTACGCCTGGAAAAACTATGCCGACGACATCCCCGAAGAGGTCAAACAAGAGCGCGCCGACATGATTATGGCTCTCCAAGAGGGCATTAGCGCGGAAATCAATAGGGCCAAGGTGGGTAAGGACCTGAAAGTCATCATCGACCGCGAGGAGGACGGCTACTTGGTCGGGCGCACGGAGTTCGACTCGCCGGAAGTCGACCCCGAGGTCATCGTCCACGGCAACGCAAATGTCGGGGACTTCTGCACAGTCCGAATCACCGACTCGGAAGACTACGACCTCATAGGAAACGTCGTCAACAAATAAGTTACAGATGGCCAAACAAGACTGGAAAGAGAGGCTCGGAGTGGTCTTCTCCACCAACGCCAATTACGAATACACACTCGACGAAACGCCTGAGCAAGAGACGCTTCCGCCCTCCCGACAAAACCTCAGGGTAAGCCTCGACAAGAAGCAGCGCGCGGGCAAGATGGTGACCCTCGTGACAGGCTTCGTAGGGTCCGAAGACGACCTCAAAGAGCTTGGCAAGAAACTGAAGCAGGCGTGCGGCGTAGGCGGCAGCGCCAAAGAGGAGCAAATCATCGTCCAAGGCGACTTCCGAAGCCGAGTGGCGGAAATACTCCGAGCCGACGGCTACAAAGTAAAAGTCATTTAACATCCCCACCCCGCCATGTTGCCTTTAGCTGAGCGGATGCGCCCCGAGTCGTTGGACGAATACGTCGGGCAGAGACACCTCATCGGCCAGGGAGCCGTGCTGAGGCGCATGATCGACAACGGCAACCTCACGTCCGTCATCCTGTGGGGGCCACCGGGCGTCGGGAAGACAACCCTCGCCAAAATCATATCGCGCAAGCTCCAGCGCCCCTTTTTCACCCTCTCGGCAATAAGCTCGGGCGTGAAAGAGGTGCGCGAAGTAATCGAAAAGGCGAAGCAAAGCAGATTCTTCAACTCCGACGCTCCAATCCTCTTCATCGACGAGATTCACCGTTTCAGCAAGAACCAGCAAGACAGCCTCCTCGCCGCCGTCGAGACGGGCGTATTCGTCCTGATCGGCGCGACGACCGAGAACCCCTCGTTTGAAGTCATCTCCCCCCTCCTCTCCCGATGCCAAGTCTACGTACTTAAGCCGCTCGAGCGCGACGACCTGATGAACCTCTACAACAGGGTGACGTCGACCGACGAGGTAATCTCGAAACTCAACATCCGCCTGGCCGAAGAGACCGCGCTCGTGAGGTTCTCGGGTGGCGACGCCCGCAAGTTCCTCAACATAATTGAGCTCGTGGTCAACTCGCAAGAAGGGGCGGAAGAGGTCATAATCGACGACAGGCACGTTGTCGACATCTTGCAACAGACATCCGCCACCTACGACAAGAATGGCGAGATGCACTACGACATCATCTCAGCTTTCATCAAGTCAATCCGCGGCTCCGACCCCGACGCGGCTGTCTATTGGCTCGCCCGAATGATAGAGGGCGGCGAAGACCCCAAGTTCATCGCCCGGAGGCTCATCATCTCCGCTTCCGAAGACATCGGGCTTGCCAACCCCAACGCCCTGCTCATGGCCAATCAGGCATTCGACGCCGTCAACAAGATAGGCTGGCCGGAGGGGCGCATCATACTCTCCGAAGCGACAATCTACCTCGCCACGTCGCCCAAGAGCAACGCCGCCTACAATGCCATAAACACCGCGCTCGAGTGCGTCAAGGCCACGGGCGACCTGCCTGTGCCTCTCCACTTGCGCAACGCGCCGACCAAGCTCATGGCCAACCTCAACTACGGGCGCGA
>JAFPDB010000003.1 GCA_017390085.1 Bacteroidales bacterium
GAAAAATCGCCATTTTCAGATTAGAGCTCGACACCAGCGAAGAGACCGCCCGCCATGGTGCAGCTTGCGCCAGCGGCGAGAGCCTTGACGAAGTCGCCAGAGTAGCGGAGACCACCGTCGCCAATGATGGGCACGTCGGCAAAGCCAGCCTTGCGGAGGGCGGTGTAGACCTCGTAGATTGCGGAGAGCTGAGGATAGCCGACGCCGGCGATGATACGAGTGGTGCAGATTGAGCCCGGACCGATACCGACCTTGACGGCATCGGCACCAGCCTCGGCGAGAGCTACTGCGGCTTCGCCTGTGCAGATGTTGCCGACGACGATGTCGATGTCTTGGTAGCGTCGGCGGGCCTCTTTGAGGACTTCGATTACGCCACGTGAGTGTCCGTGGGCGGTGTCGATGACGATGGCGTCGACGTTGGCAGCGACGAGCGCGTCGATGCGCTCGAAGGTGTTGGACGTGACACCGACACCACCGGCGACTCGGAGTCTTCCTTTGTCGTCTTTGCAGGCGAGGGGTTTGTCCTTGGCTTTGGTGATGTCTTTATAGGTGACGAGTCCGACGAGTTTGCCGTCGTTGTCGACAACTGGTAGTTTTTCGATTTTGTAGTGTTGTAGTATTTCTGCGGCCTCGGTGAGGTTGGTTTTCTGGTTGGTGGTGATGAGGTCGTCTTTGGTCATGACGTAGGAGATGGGCTTTGTCATGTCGACCTCGAAGCGTAGGTCTCGGTTGGTGACGATTCCGACGAGTTTGGAGTTTTCGTCGACGACGGGTATGCCTCCAATCTTGTATTCCCTCATCATGTCGAGCGCGTCTCCGACGGTACGTCGGTGGTTGATGGAGACGGGGTCGTAGATCATGCCGTTTTCAGCCCTTTTGACAGTCTCGACTTGGCGGGCCTGCTGTTCGATTGACATGTTCTTGTGAATGACTCCGATTCCTCCTTCTCTGGCTATGGCGATTGCCATGCGGCTTTCGGTGACGGTGTCCATTGCGGCCGTTACGACTGGGGCGTTGAGGGCGATGTGTCGTGAGAACTTGGTGGCCAAGCTAACCTCTCTCGGGAGGACTTCTGAGTAGGCCGGGATGAGGAGAACGTCATCAAAAGTGAGGCCGTCAGAAACGATCTTATCTTCTACGAACGACATTTGAGGGTCTTTATATGTTGAAGTTAAAGTTTCGTGGATGTGGTATTTGGGCAAAGGTAGCGCGAAAAGGGTAAAGGGAGTTGAGATTTAAAGTTTTTTGTCATTAAGGCTCGTTGAATAGGGTCCTGAAGCCGTCGGTCATTTGCTCTTGTTGTTTGCCGTCGGCGTCGCGGTAGATGATGTAGGCCTCGACATCTGGCATGGAGCCGATTTTCTGGAGCGCGGAGTCGGGTCCGAGGACCATGAGGATGGTGCAGAGGGCGTCGGTGGTCATGGTGTTGCTTCCGACGACGGTGACGCTCTCCATGGAGTGGCTGACTGGCCGGCCGGTGCGCGGGTCGATGGTGTGCTGGATACGTCGTCCGTCGGCGATGTGGTAGCATTGCCGGTAGCTTCCGGAGGTGGAGACGGCGCAGTTTGTGACTTCGATGACCTTTTTGTTTTGTCGGTTGAGGAGCAATGCGCCCTCGATTGGGGTTTCGATGCCGACCCTCCATTTGTTGCCTCTGGAGTTGTGTCCTTTGCAATGGATTTCACCTCCGATTTCGACCATATAGTCTGTGACGCCGAGTTGGTCGAGGACACGTGCGGCGATGTCGATTCCGTAGCCTTCCGCGATGGCGCTGGCGTTGATTTTCATACGTCGGTCGGCCTTACGGACGACGTTGCCGTCGATGGAGATTTTGTCGAGTCCGATGAGGGGCATGACTGAATCGAGCCTTGCGAGGATGGAATCCCACTGTTGGACGGTTATGGTGTCGTTTCGGAGGTTGCGGGTGAAGCGCCAGAGCTGGCTGAGTGGCTCGACGGTGATGTCGAAGGCGCCGTTGGAGAGTGCGTGGAAGTTTTTGGCGGCCTGGATGACGTTGATGAGGTGGTGGTCGGCGACGATGGAGTCGGCGTCGTTGAGTTTGGCGATGAGTGAGTTGGGGCTGTAGAATGATAGGGCGGCGTCGTAGGAATTGAGGCTGTCGATGATTGTGGCGCAGAGGTCGGTTTTAGACTTGTAGATGAAACTGTAGTTGGTCCCGAAGACGAACCCTGTGTTGCGCCGGTAGGTCTCGTCGGTTGATTGGTTGGCACAAGAGAAGAGGGCGGAAGCGGCAAAAGCTGAGAATAGGATGTGACGAAATTTCATCGGGACGTTGTTGATGTTTGTGCGAAGATAGTGAATATTCGTGTTTTGGTGTAGCTGGTGTGGCAAAAGGATTGGGCAAGAGGGATGAAAGGTATTGCGCCCCGGCGACTTGTGAGTGTCGTCGGGGCGCAATGGTGGTGCGTGGAGGGTTTAGATGTTGATTTTCTCGTCAGATACCAACTCTTCGCCTGTCTGCTTGACGGGATTAGGAGTCGGTGCAAGGGTGTTGTAGTCGGCCGTGGATAGCGCTTTGTTGGCCTCGACCTCGGTCTCTGGGATTTGCCAGAGGAGGATGGGGTCGTTGGCGTCGAACTTGAAGGTGTAGTTGGCGGCGAAGCCTGTGTTTCGCCTGTCGATGCCGGTGTTGAGTCGCATGATGTCGAACCAGCTCATGCCCTCGCCCCAGAGCTCGATGCGGCGCTGGCGCCAGATTTCCTCGTGGACGTCGGAGCCTGTGTAGTTGTAGTTGGGGTCGCGGTAGGTGGAGACGAAGCTATTGAGGGTTGCGAGCCCGTTGCCGCCGCTCATAAGCTCGCCCTCGGCCTTGATGAGGTACATCTCCTCGATGCGCATGAGCGGGATGTCGTTGGCGTTGGTGGAGGTTCCGACTTCGTTCTTGTAGGGCGCGAACTTGACTTGGGTGAGGGGGTCGTAGTACTCTCCGATGTTGCATTCGAAATAGTCGAGGATGCCTTTCTGATACTCGTCGGTGATGTGGTCGACGGCCACGTCGCCCTGCATATGGATGGCCGCGCCGTCTTGGTTGAGCCACCAGCCCTTGCGGACATCGGTGTCGGCGATGGAGTTGAAGAGCTTTTGGGAGATTTGGAAACCGCCGGAATAGTTGGAGTAGCCGAAGGAGAAGGATCCCATGTGGCTTGGCCAGTTGACGATTCCTGAATTGACGACATCGTCGGTCTCGGATATGTCGATGCCCCACATCCAGTTGGACTCGTTGATGTCGGAGAAGCTTGGGGTTGAGACGTCGTCGATGGAAGCCGGCTTTGCGGTTCCTTGATCGATGGCGGCGGTGGCGTCGGCAGCGGCAGCGGCCCAGTTGCGTGTGACGAGGTTGACGCGGGCCCTGATGCCGTAGGCCGTAGCGAGGTCGACGAGGTACTTGCCGCCACGGACGGCCTTGGTCTTGGAGAGGAGCTCGATCGCCTTGTCGATGTCTGAATAGATGAGATCGTAGACCTCCTTGACGGTGGCACGCACTCCACCATTGATGGCGTAGTCGTCGGCGTTCTGGTCGGTGAGGATTGGCACGCAAGGCTTATCCTCGTTGCCGACGTAGTTGAACTGGTACATCTGGGCCATCTGGAAATAGATGAAAGCACGCAGGGCGTAGCCTTGGGCGAGGTTGAAGAGGGCCTTTGGCTCATCGGACTCCTTATCGATGCTGGCGATGATTCCGTTGGCACCATTGACGTAAGAGTAGAAGTCTTGCCAAACCATCTGCTGAATGGAGCTGGATATGGTACGGTCGGAGAAACGGACTTGGTGCGAGAACCAGTTGTAGCCATTGTCTACGGATACCATGTCCTCACCCTCGGCGTCGGTGAAGAGCATGATTGAAGGGTAGCCGAAGTCGTTGTGGGCGGAACCCAGCGATGCCTCATTGGGCATAAGGGTGTTGAACTTCATGAAAGCGCCGTCGACGGCGGCCTGCTGTTTGGAGGGGTCATTCGCGTAGACCTCGGACTTTTGCTGTTCGGTGACCCAACCGCCGTTTGGCTCGGTGTCCATGTCCTCGCAGGCGGAGAAGGCGCAAGCCGTCGTGACCGCCGCGGCGAGAGTATATATGTGTTTTTTCATTTTTTCTTAGGAATTAAGTTCTACGGTGTTAGAACGCGATTTTGATGCCACCTGAGATGGTTCGGATTGAGGTGTACCGCGAGGTGGTGGCAGAGGTGAAGCTCTGACGGGGGTCGAGACCCTCCCTCTTGCTCCAGAGTGCGACACCGTCGGCTGCGAAGTAGACTCTCACTGTCTCGAGGAAGAGCTTGCTGGTGAGTTCTTTCGGTATGGTGTAGCCGAAAGTGACATTGTTGAGAGCCAAGTAGTTGGAGCTGACGACATAGCGAGTGGAGGTAGCGGCGGCATAGGCGTCGTTGGCGTTGAGCGCCGGGACATCGGTGTTGGTGTTCTGCGGAGTCCAGGCCTTGCGCGAGTCGACGTGGAAGTTGCATCCGCCGTCGGAGGAGTAGCCGCCGTGCATGAGGCTAGCGTAGCCGCTATCGTAGATCTCGCCGCCGAGCTGGTAGGCGAAGGAGGCAGAGGCGTCGAAACCGAAGAACTCTAAGGAGGTCCCGAAGCCGCCATAGACTTTGGGCAGGAGGTCATCGGTGTCGACTTTGAAGGTTTGGGCGACCTTGTAGTCGTTGGTCTTGACCCTTTTTCCGTTCTCGTCCTCGGCCCAATAGAGGGCGTCGCCATTGTCGGGGTCGACACCTGCCCAATCGACGAGGTGGAGGCGGTACATGCTCTCGCCCTCCTCGTAGACTCGCGTACCGTCGACGAAGTAGCCGTTGAGCTCGCTGTGGAGCGAATTGATCTTGTTGCGGTTGAAAGTGGCGTTGGCCGTAATGTCCCAATTGAAAGAGTCGAAACGGAGGACGTTGACGTTGAGGTCGACCTCGACGCCCGAGTTGGTCATGGAGCCGACGTTCATGGGAATCTCGGTGTAGCCATTGGTTGCGGCGACGGGCTTGTAGTAGAGCATATCGGAGCTCTTACGTCCGTAGTACTCGACGGAGCCGACGACCTTATTGTGGAAGAGCGCGAAATCGAGGCCGACGTTGTAGCTCTTGGAGGTCTCCCAAGTGAGGTCGGGGTTGCCTTTGAAGACGAGGGTGGCGTCGCTATACTTGCCATCGGCGCCCTTGACGGAATACTGGTCGAGGTAGGAATAGTAGGCGTAGTCCTCGTTTTGGCGCGCCTCGTTGCCGATGTTGTCGTTGCCCTGCTCTCCGTAGGAGGCTTTGAGCTTGAGCATGTCGACCCAGGCGGCGTTGGCCATGAAATTCTCCTTATTGATGAGCCATCCGGCGCTGACGCTCCAAAAGTCGCCCCAGCGGTTGTCTTCGGAGAAGCGGCTTGAGGAGTCGCGGCGGTAGGAGACGTTGGCGAGGTACTTCTCGTTGAAGGCGTAGTTGAGGCGTGCGAAGAATCCCGCGGTGGAGTAGTTGACCTCCTGGCCATTGATGTTGAAATTCATGGTGGCGTTGGAGAGGAAGTAGCTCTCGGGGTTGTAGAGGTGATCTCCTGAGCCGCCCATCTCGTAGTTGCGCATGTGATAGCCGTCGTAACCTGCCATGACATCGAAAGCGTTGATGTCGGCGATGGTCCACTGGTACGTCGCCACGTACTGCTGGTCGAGGCCGTAGGTGCGGAGGTGATACTGTGTGGCGGAGCCTCCGTAGCTGCTGGACTGTCCCATGTAGGCGTTGCCGAGGTTGGAGTAGCGGGTGTTGCTGACGTAGAGGCCGTACTTGGCGGAGAGTGTGAGTCCGGAAATGGGTGTGATGTCGGCGGAGGCGTTGCCGTTGAAGACGTCGGTGTCGTAGACGGTCTTATCGTAGGTGAGGTCGCCGAGTGGGTTGGAAATGCTCATGAAATTGCGCTTGAAGCCCGTAGAGGAGGCGTCGCCGTAGTCGTAGACGATACGCCCGTTGTCGCTCATGATGGAGCCGTCGGCATTGCGTACGTAGATGGGGTAGACAGGCGCGATTTGGTTGGCGAGGAAGAAGGCGTTGCCGGAGCTGGAGGTTGAAGTTTGCTCGCCGGGGTAGCGTGTCTTGATGCGCGCGTAGGACGCGTTGGCCCCGACTTTGAGCCACTTCTTGGCCTGGTAGTCGGTCTTGGCGCGGATCGAGAAGCGGTTGAAAGCGGAGTTAGGCACGATACCCTCGTTGTTGAGGTAGCTTGCGGAGAAGAAGTATGTCGCCTTCTCGTTGCCGCCCGAGATGGTGAAATCGTAGGACTGGCGGTTCTGTGTCTTGAAGATCTCGTCTTCCCAATCGTCGGGGATGAAGTAGTTCCGCCCGTCGGAGTAGCCGAGTGTGGCCTTTGGGTTAATCTTGCCGTCGGCCCCGATTAGCTCCTCACCTTCGGGGAGGGTGAAGATGTTGTAGCCAGTGTAGGCGTTTTGGTAGACGCCATCTTTGTCTTTGGCGTAAAGGTCGTCGTTGGCGAGCACATTGGCCATCAGCTCGTCTTCGCCTTGGGCGATGTATCGGTTTTTGATGGCAGTGTAGGCCATCTCGGTGTACTCGAATGGGTCCTTGATGACGTCGTAGTTCTCGACCTGCCTGGAGTTGGCGCCCCAACGGGCCTCGAAAGTGATTTTGGCGTCGCCTTGCTTACCGCTCTTGGTGGTGATCATGACGATGCCGTTGGCGCCTCGCGCGCCGTAGAGGGAGGTTGAGGCGGCGTCTTTGAGTACGGTTATGTTGGCGATGTCGGAAGTGTTGATGTCTGAGAGGTCGCCATCGAAGGGCAGTCCGTCGACGACGATGAGTGGGTCCATGGAGCCGTTGATGGAGCCTGCGCCACGGATTCGGATTGAGGAAGAGACGCCAGGCTGTCCGTTGTTGCTAAGGGTCTGCACGCCTGGCATGACGCCCGAGAGGGCTTGCGATGCGTCGGAGACCTGCCTCTTCTCGATGACGTCGGAGCCGAGCTGCGCGGCTGAGCCTGTGTAGGTGCCCTTTGTGGAGGTGCCGTAGGCGACGACGACGACCTCGTCCATCTCTCTCTCCTCGTCTTGGAGGGTCACGTCGGTCTGTCCGGCGGCGAGGTTGATTTCGCCGGGCTTCATTCCGATGAAGGTTGCGGAGAGCGTCGGATTGCCCTCGACGTTGAGAGAATAGCGTCCGTCGATGTCGGTCACGGTGCCGACGGTGGTGCCGGGGACCATCACGGCGACGCCTGGCAGGGGGTTGCCTGCCGAGTCTCGGACGGTACCGCTGACCGTACGCGTCTGTGCGGCGGCGAAGGCCGAGCAGAGCACGAGCGTCAAGAGTAGCAATAAGTGTTTCATGTTCATCAGTTAATATTTACAATCGCTTATTCTAAAGATAATTTGCTTTGTGGAGGTAGCGTGGAGGGTTAGGTCGTGCCCCTCTTGTCAGAATGGCGCTGGCGTTGAGACGTCTCGATAGTCGTCGTGGAGCGTGGCGCATTGCTGTACGGGGGCAAAGTTAGGGGATATGCATATAGCGCAATCCAAAAAAAGGTTAACAAATTACGATTCAAAAACAACTATACCCACTCAAGGTTACGAAACCATGCCACAAACATGGTATATGACTTTCTAATCGGAAGCAATTATGAATAAAAATGCAGCAAAACAGACGGCTTAATGAATATTTTGCTTAAGAATCCGATAAAACATTACAAAACAATGACTCCCCCACCACACTCCAGAGAGGCCTGATTTCAACAAAAAGCCAACCCGAAACACCCCCACCCCATCCCCTGAGGGGGGGGGGCGACAAAAACGTCGGATGCTTAGAACTATGGGGAACGGACGGCCATGGGGCCGGGAAAGGGGACTTATGTTAAAACAAAAGGTGACATCGTAAGCGTTTCACCCACATTGGCGACCGACCGCCACCAATGGGCGACACCCGAGACACAAATTGCGGATTACGCCGCGTTTTTTAGTACATTTGCGACATATCTGTCAGAGAGCCAACGAAATGGCCCGGACACCTTTTTTTGACAGAAGCCGACAAATGCTTAGCAAAGAGACAATACGAGCAGCGGCCGACAC
>JAFPDB010000212.1 GCA_017390085.1 Bacteroidales bacterium
GATAGAGCACAGCGGTACGGTTGTCGGCAAAGAAGGCGGCGTACTGAAAGTCGAGATAATAAACAGCTCGGCTTGTGGCGCGTGTAGTGCGGCGTCGTTGTGCACGGCGGCGGAGAAGCGCCGCAAGATTGTGGACGTCTTGCCCGCGGGCGGCGTCGAATACTCATCTGGCGACATAGTTACATTCGTAGGCGAGGAGAGCATGGGGGCGAAAGCCGTCGTGCTGGCCTACGTCGTGCCGTTGGCCCTTGTTGTTGGCGGGCTGCTGACGGCGCACATGGCGGGCGTCGGGGATGGCGGTTGCGCATTGGCGGCGTTGTCGCCGCTGGCCCCGTACTACTTGTGCCTGTGGCTTATGAGGGGCAAAATTGACAAGACATTCAAATTCAAGATAAAAAATCAAAATCAAATTCTATAGGGAACATGGATTTCTCATTTATCATGATAACTGTCGCAGCATTGGCCGTAACGGGACTTGTGGCGGCGGTTATCCTTTACTTCGTATCTCAGAAGTTCAAGGTATTTGAAGACCCGCGGATAGGCGAGGTCGAATCAGTATTGCCAGGCGCTAACTGCGGCGGCTGCGGCTTTCCGGGCTGCCACGGCATGGCTTGCGCCCTCGTGGCGG
This sequence comes from Bacteroidales bacterium, assembly GCA_017390085.1. Taxonomy (GTDB): domain Bacteria; phylum Bacteroidota; class Bacteroidia; order Bacteroidales; family Marinilabiliaceae; genus W3P20-009. Next base: position 629 of record JAFPDB010000212.1, read on the forward strand.
CCGACGACCTGGGCAGCCTCTCATGCCCCGTTGGCGGCCAGGCCGTGATGGCGCAAGTGGCCACGATATTGGGCAAAGAGGCCGTGGCCGCGGCCCCTAAAGTTGCCGTGGTTAGATGCAACGGCACTTGCGAGGCGAGGCCCAAAACCCTCGAATATGACGGAGCGAAGAGCTGCGCTATCTTGGCGGCAAACTTTGGCGGCGAGACGAACTGCTCGTATGGGTGCCTTGGCTGCGGCGACTGCGTCGGCGCGTGCCAATTTGGCGCGATACGCATGAACGCGACGACAGGCCTGCCGGAAGTCGACGACGAGAAGTGCGTGGCTTGCGGAGCTTGCGTCAAGGCTTGCCCGAAATCGATTATCGAACTCAGGAACAAAGGTCCCAAGAGCCGCCGCCTGTTCGTCTCATGCGTCAACAAGGACAAGGGCGCGGTGGCAATGAAAGCGTGCAAGAACGCGTGCATAGGGTGCGGCAAATGCGTGAAAGAGTGCCAGTTTGACGCAATAAAGGTCGAGAACAACGTGGCATATATCGACTTCATGAAGTGCCGCCTATGCCGCAAGTGTTCGGCAGTCTGCCCTACTCACGCCATCCACGAGACGAACTTCCCGCCAAGGCCGGCCGCAAGCCCCGACGTTAAAGCCGCCGAGGCGGCCGCCCCGGCCCAGACCGCAAACGCTTAGGCGCGACAAAAGGAAAAGAGACAACCCATTATACCATACATAAAGTGTTGAAGACATTCAAAATAGGCGGCATACACCCGAACGACATGAAACTGTCGGCGGGCAGCACGATCCGAGAGATGGCAGTGCCAGCCGAAGTTAAGATACCCGTCAGTCAGCATATCGGAGCCCCGGCCCAGGCCGTAGTGGCTGTTGGCGACACAGTGAAAGTAGGTCAACTCATTGCGCAAGCCACAGGCTTCGTCTCCGCCAACATCCACTCGTCGGTTTCGGGCAAGGTGAAGAAGATCGAAGAGTTTGTTGATGCCAACGGCTACAAGAAGATGGGCATCATCATTGCCACGGAAGGCGACGAATGGCTCGAAAGCATCGACCGGACGGACGCCATCCGCAGGGAGGTGACGATGGAGCCCGCCGAGATCATCAAGCGCATCCAGGAGATGGGCATCGTTGGGATGGGCGGCGCCACGTTCCCGGCCCACGTCAAGCTCTCCGTCCCCCCTGGTAAGAAATGCGAGACTCTGATTATCAACGCAGTAGAATGCGAGCCATACCTGACTTCAGATCACAGGTTGATGCTTGAACATGGCGAAGAGGTGCTGATAGGGGTCAAGATATTAATGCACGCCTTGGGCGTGGCAAAAGCGTATGTGGGCATCGAGAACAACAAGCCCGACGCCATTGACAACCTTAAACGACTGGCCGCGAGCTTCGAGGGAATAGAAGTCGTCCCCCTGAAGCTTCGTTACCCGCAGGGCGGCGAGAAACAGCTCATCGACGCCATTACGGGCCGACAGGTGCCGAGCGGCAAATTGCCTATCGACGTTGGCGCCGTGGTCCAGAACGTTGGCACCGTCTTCGCCATCTATGAGGCCGTACAGAAGAACAAGCCCCTTATCGAACGCATAGTCTGCGTGACGGGCAAACCGCTGCGCGAGCCGAGCAACTTCATGGTCCGCATAGGAACTCCCGTGACGGCCCTTATCGACGCGGCGGGCGGAATGCCTGAGGACTGTGGGAAAGTGATAGGCGGCGGACCGATGATGGGACGCCCGTTCACGCGGCTCGACGTACCCGTGGTGAAAGGCACTTCGGGCATCACGCTGATGAGCATAGAGGACTCTAAACGTCGCGAGGCGAGCAACTGCATCCGCTGCGCCAAGTGCGTCAACGTCTGCCCCATGGGCCTGGAGCCGTACCTCATGTCGACGCTGGCCAAGCTGGGCCGCTATGACGACCTCCGCGAGGCTCACGTGATGGACTGCATCGAGTGCGGCTGCTGCATCTTCACCTGTCCGAGCAACAGGCCGATCCTGGACTACGTCAGGGCCGGCAAAGCCAAGGTAGGCGCACAGCTCCGCGCCGAGGCGGCGGCGCACAAGGCTGCGGCTGAAGCCGCAAAGGCAAAAGAGGCTGAGGGCAAGTAGCCCCCGCCCTCTGGAAGAAAAAGACATCCCATCCTAAAAGCAAAATATCAGAAAACCGATGAACAAATTGACCATAGCGCCGTCGCCACACGTCCATTCGGGCGACTCGGTAAGGCGCAATATGTTTGGCGTGGCGATAGCCCTCGTGCCGGCACTGGCCACATCGTTGTGGTTTTTCGGCCTTGACGCGCTGGCGGTGATATTGACCTCCGTCGTGGCGTGCGTGGCCGTCGAATACCTCATCCAGAAGTTCGTTCTTAAAGTCCCGACCACCATAAGCGACGGGTCGGCCATCGTGACGGGGCTAATACTGGCATTCAACCTGCCACCCGCCTTGCCGCTGTGGATCGTCGTCGTTGGCGCTGTGTTCGCCATCGGCGTATGCAAAATGACGTTTGGCGGCCTCGGGCAGAACATCGTGAACCCCGCCATTGGCGGCCGCGTCTTCCTGCTCATGTCGTTTCCAGCGCAGATGACCACGTGGACCGTGCCTGGCGTTGACGCGACGACCGGGGCCACCCCCCTCGGCCTCATGAAGGAGGGCCTGAAGAGCGGCAAGAGCGTGAGCGAGATTATCGGGCTGCCCGAGACCTCGGACCTCTTTTTTGGCGGCATAGGCGGCTCGCTTGGCGAGGTTTCGGCACTGGCCATACTGATAGGCCTGGCGTTCCTTCTCATCGCGCGCATCATCACGTGGCACATCCCCGTTGCCGTGCTTGGCTCGATGGCCGCCCTGCAAGGCGTGTTCTACGTGGCGTCGCCGGAGAGCTTCGCGTCGCCACTGTTCACTCTTCTGACGGGTGGCGCGATGCTTGGCGCCGTCTTCATGGCCACGGACTACGTGACGTCGCCAATGTCGGGCAAGGGCATGGTGATCTACGGATGCGGCATTGGCGTCCTGACCGTCTTGATACGCGACTTTGGCGCCTATCCTGAAGGCATGTCGTTTGCCATCCTGCTCATGAACCTCGTGACGCCACTCATCAACAGATTCTGCAAACCTAAACGATTTGGGGAGATAGCGAAATGAAAAAACTTGAATCGACATTGCCGAACATGGTCATAGTCCTGACCTGCGTTTCGCTCATTTCCGCGACGCTGCTCGGCGTCATGCAACAGCTCACCAAGGAGCCTATCGCTCAAATTGAGCGTCAGACATTGGAAGACGGCATAAAGAAAGTGATGCTCGGCGGAAAGGCGGGCGAGCTGACCGTGTCGAGGACCGACACCGTCGAGATGGACAACACGGCATTCATAATCTACACTGCCGAGCAGGGAGGCGTGGAGCTTGGCAAAGCCGTCAAGGCCACCGTCACGGGCTTCTCGCCCGGCCTTACGGTCCTGACTGGTTTTGACGTCGAGGGCAACATCCTGGGCTACGAGATTCTCGCCACAGCCGAGACCCCGGGCCTTGGGGCGAAGGCGGACCAATGGTTCCAGAAGGGCGCTAAGGGCGACATCATCGGCAAGAACCCCGGCGCGAACAACATGACCGTCTCGAAAGACGGCGGCGAAGTCGACGCCATCACGGCATCGACCATCACCAGCCGCGCCTTCCTGAAGGCCGTCAACATGGAATACAAAGCCATAAGCAATGCCGCGACAGAGGCCACGACCGGCGCCACGACGAAAACCGAGGCATACGAAACGGCAGAGGCCGAATAACCGAACTACTTCATAATCTGAAAGATATGAACAACCTGAAAGTAATTCTCAACGGCATAATAAAAGAGAACCCGGCCCTGGTCCTCCTGCTTGGCATGTGCCCGACGTTGGGCACGACCACGTCGGCCATGAACGGCATGGGCATGGGTTTGGCCACTATGGCGGTCCTGATGTGCAGCAACACTGTCATCTCCCTCATCAAGAGGCTGATACCGGACATGGTCCGCATCCCGTCATTCATCGTGATAATAGCCACGTTCGTGACCGTCTTGGAGATGCTCATGAAAGCCTACGTCCCGTCGCTCTACGCTTCGTTGGGCCTCTTCATCCCTCTCATCGTGGTCAACTGCATCGTCTTGGGCCGCGCCGAATCTTTTGCGGCAAAGAACAGCCCCCTCGCCTCGTTATGCGACGGCATAGGCAGCGGTCTGGGCTTCACGCTCGCGCTGACGATGCTCGGCGCCATCCGCGAGATTTTGGGCTCGGGCATGGTCTTCGGCATCCGCCTCTGGAGCGAGGACTTTGGAGTCCTGGCGTTCGTGCTTGCGCCGGGCGCGTTCATCGCCCTGGCATACCTCATCGTAATCGTCAACAAACTCACTAAGAAGGCATAAGAACTATGGAATACGTACTCCTGGCCATATCGGCCATCTTCGTGAACAACGTCGTATTGTCACAATTCCTCGGCATCTGCCCATTCTTGGGAGTCTCGAAAAAGATGTCGACGGCGGCCGGCATGGGCGCGGCCGTGACGTTTGTGCTCACCCTTGCCACCATCGTCACCTACCTATTGCAGAAATACGTCCTGAACGCGTTTCACATCGAGTACATGCAGACGATTCTCTTCATCCTCGTCATCGCGTCGCTCGTCCAGATGGTGGAGATAATCCTGAAAAAAATGTCGCCCTCGCTCTACTCGGCGCTCGGCGTCTTCCTTCCGCTAATCACGACCAACTGCTGCATCCTCGGCGTGGCGATAATCGTCGGCAACGGCGTTGCCGACGGCAGCTACGACCTCATCAAGGGCGTGGTCTTCGCCATAGCCACGGCCATCGGCTACGCATTGGCACTAATCCTCTTCTCGGTATTGCGTGAGCACCTGGAACTTATGAACGTCCCCGAGGCGATGAAGGGCACCCCAATCGCCCTGCTCACGGCCGGCCTCATGGCCATGGCGTTCGTAGGGTTCTCCGGAATGGTATAGCGGCAAGATTGCCGCCAGACATAATCAGGCACCGCCATCCGCTGATTTTTTGCGGATGGCGGTGATTATTTTTGAGTTGCGCGCGCCGCGGACTACCCTCAACTTTGCCTACCTTCGCGCACGTCAGCCAACGTTATAAAACAATGACCAGAAGAAGAACAGCCATCGTCGAATTCAACACATGGCATGGGGAATGCCTCACACCCCAAATAGCCTACCTCAAAGCCAATGGCGACGACGTGACCCTCATTTGCCCAAAGAAGACTACAACGGCCATAGACCCCCGGGTCCTCGACGGCGTAGAGTTGGTGACGTGCGACGAGAAAAAAAGCGTGGCCAACGTATGGAGGGTATGGCGGACGCTATGGCGCGGAGGCTTCGACGCCATTGTCCTCAACACCGCGCAAGGCAGCGAATGCCTCAAGCTGAGCCTGCTGCCCAAACCGCGCAACACGGCAATCGTAGGC
>JAFPDB010000213.1 GCA_017390085.1 Bacteroidales bacterium
AGCCACTGTAATAGGCTCTTAACGCCATACTCGTCATACGGCAGGACCACGATACGCCCCCTTCCGCCGCCCGCGTTGCGCAAAACCCCGCCTTCCTTTAACATAAATTTCCTCTTATACGTTATTAGTTTTATATTTGCCTTCATCGCCCCCTCCCCCCCGAATTAGGCACACAAACTTTCAAGCAGGAAAAGATGAAGCTACACCAGATGACAATTAAGGACATTGCAAGAATCCTCGGGATTTCGGCAAGCACCGTCAGCAGGGCGCTCAAAGACCATCCGGACATAAGCACCGAGACCAAGGAGGCCGTAAGGAAAGTAGCGGCGAGCGTCAACTACCGCCCCAACGCGCTTGCCCTGAGCCTGCGAAAAGCAAAGACTAACATCATCGGCGTCGTCGTGCCTGAAATGTCGCACTACTTTTTCGCCTCCGTCATGGCCGGGTTGAGCGAGACGGCCGCCGCGAGCGGCTACGCCTCCATGATGTGCCAAAGCTGCGAAGACGCCGACATCGAGCGCATGGAGCTGCAAAGCCTCATGGACAGCCGCGTCGACGGGATACTGCTGAGCGTCTCCAAGACGACCAACAACGACGCTTTCCTTAAAGACTTGATCGACAACGGCATGCCCGTCGTCATGTTCGACCGCATCATGCCTGGCGTGAGTGCCAGCAGCGTCACCACCGACGACCACAGCGGCGCCTACAACGCCGTGAGCCTCATGACCGGCCACGGGCGCAAGCGAATCGCCATCCTCTGCGGCGACAAGGGGCTGCAAGTGTCAGACCTCAGGCTCGAGGGCTACCTCGCCGCCCTCGCCGAAGCGGGCATTGAGCGAGACGACGCGCTGATTATCGACGCCGACACGCCGCAAAAACTCAAAGAGCGTCGCGCCGACTTCGAGAGCATAGCAGGCAGCATCGACGGCCTGTTCGCCATCAACGACTCGACGGCCATCGAGGCCATGAAAATGCTCAAAGCCATGGACCGCAAAATTCCGGACGACGTCGAGGTCGTAGGCTTCGGCAACGACCCATCGGCGGAAATCATAGAGCCGAGCCTAACGAGCGTCGAGCAGAACGGCTACGAGATTGGCCGCCAAGCCATGAAGACGCTCATCGACCAGATCGAGAGCGGACTTGTAGTCTCGCGCCCTTTGGCCAAGGTGCTGACCCCGCGCATCAAAGAGCGCGAAAGCACGTTGCGGCCATCATAGCCCACCGGACGACTTATTAATGAACCGTAAGAAAAAATGAGGCCCGATGCAATCGCTGCACCGGGTCTCGCTTTTGGGCTGCAATTGGCGCCGTTGCGCCAACGCATCATCTATCATTAACTCAACTAATCAATTGCGTCTCAGAATCTCCCGCCGCCATGGCCGCCACCGCCGGGGCCGCCGCCCGTCTGCCCCACGGAGGTCAGCGTCGAGCTGATGGTGAAAGAGTCGGCCGTCGTGCCGGCATCGTATGTCGCGCCCGTCACGAGACCGTAGAACTCGGTCCCGCCGCTGACCTGCCCGCCCGTGTAGAAAGTGTAGGTCTGCCCCTTGGTGAGCGAGGGCGAGCTGAAAAGTATGTTGGGTTTGGAGAATGCCAAAGGAATGGTATAGCTCATGACGTGGTCGCCAGAGTTGTCCGTAATCGTCAGGAGCGCCCCCTTTGAGAGGCTCGCGCAATAGACGACAGACGGCTGGGACGACACTCCGGCGGTAGGGCTGCTCGTCGAGCCGCCTATGCCCAATAACGTACCGCCGCTGACGGTGAACGTGTTCTGGTCGCAATCGAATCCGGCCTCGGGGGCGTCGGCCCCTACCGCCACGACAATTCCTCCCGAGATTGTCAGCGTCCCGTTGGAATCTATGGCATCGTTGCCCGAGCCGTAGCAGTAGACCTCGCCACCCGATATCTCAATATGGTTCGTGGCGTTGATGCAGTCGTCGGCGGCGGTCACGGTCACTGTGCCACCCGAAATGGTCACGGCGTCTTTGCTCTCGATGCCCTCACTGCCTTCGCCACCGGTGGTGCTGACCATCACGCGGCCGCCCTCAATGGCGAGTCGACCCTCGGCCTTTATGCCCTTGGGCGACGAGTCCACGCTGCTGCTCACAACGTACTGCTTGCCAGTGGTGATGACCTTCAGCTCGCCAGACTTCATCAGCAACTCGCCTTCGACGTTCACGCCCTTGCCCGCCAGGCCTGTGCTTTTGAGAGCCACTTCGGAGTTGGCGAGGCTCATGTCGCCGTCGCACTTTATGGCCGACGGGGAGCTTATGTCGTTTTCCGATTCGTCATACTCGGCGTCGCCCGTCGTCACGACCACAATCTGGCCGCCCGAGAGTACGATGTCGGCCCCTGTCTTTAGCCCTTTGGCGGCCACGCCGTCGGTCAGTACCTTCAGGAGGCCGCCGCGAACGTCGATATTTCCCTCTTCGCACTCTATCCCGTCGCCCGAGGTGGTCAGGCGCACAAGCCCTCCGCCCATGACGAAGGCGCCGTTGGTGTGGATGGCGTCTTTGGGGGCCTGAGCCACCGTCAGGCGCGCGCCGCCGTGGACGACCACGTAGTCGTCGGAGCAAATGGCGTGCTTATGGTTGGCGCAGACCGTCCGGCTGCCGTTGCCGCAGAAGATGAGCTGCCCCTCGCTGAAGAGGGCCGCCTTCTGGTCCTCGCCGTCGACGTCGTTGGTGTAGTCCTCGGCGTCGGTAAGGCAGTTTTCGGTGTCGTCGGCGGCGCATACGAAGACGCGTTTGGAGCTCTGGATGTTGATGGCCGCGCCTCGCTGGCTGGCGATGCTCACGCCGTTGAGGCTGAGCTTGAACTTCTTTTCGCTATACACCTTTAGCGAGCCGTCGGTTGCCTCGCCGCTGAGCGCGTATTCCACTCCTTTGGCGGCTGAGGTCACGACGACGTGTGCGCCCTCTTTCTCAACGGTCACGTCCTCGGCTTCGCCAATAATGGAGGCCGTGGCCCCGTCGTAGACTATGCCTATGGTCGTCGTGAAAGAGGAGTTCTCAATAAAATCCTCCTCTTCGTCCTCGGTGGCTGGAGAGTCTTGCGTGTCGGCAAAGTCGGTGTCGGCAAAGGTGTCCCACGAGACCTCAAAATCTGTCGTCTGGTCGCCACCCGTGGGGTCGGTCGGCTGGGTTTCGGGGTTCGACGTTGTGCCGCCGCCGGCCGACGTGGTGTCGTTTTCGGAGTCCGACGAGCATCCCCATAGCGCAATGGCGCAAAGTAGTTGGGCTAAGAGCAGTTTTCTTTTCATAATATAGTAACGTGTGTTTGTCTCTCTGACCCCAAAAGTATTCGCAACAAGGCGGCTTGGCAAAAGGGTTCGACAAATCGACGCGAAAAGCGGACATACGGTTACTTTTCTTTACGTTTCCCCACTGTGCGGCCCGCCAGATAGGCCGTGAACGTGTCTTTATAACTGTCGCCCACGGGTATGAGAGTCTCGCTGTCCATGACGATTCTCATCCGCTGAATCTCGCGCACTTGGTCCATATTGACGATGTACGATTTGTGGACTTGCAAGAAGTTGGGCGACAGGTACTCGGCAATTTGCCGAAAAGTGGAGTGCGTAATCAGGGGTCTGGGGTAGCCCGCCAGATGGATTCTCAAGTAGTCGCTCATGCCCTCGATGTATCGGATGTCTTTGAGTTCCACGCGAACGTAGCGATAATCGACTTTCACGTAGAGCGACCCCGCCTCGCCGACGGGCCTCTCGGCCTTCTGCTCAAGCTCAAATTGGCGCACAACCCTGCACGCCGCGCGCTGGAAGTCCGCAAATGCGTATGGCTTCAGCAGATAGTCGACCGGCGCGACCTTGAAGCTGTCCGCCGCGTATTGAGCGTAGGCGGTCACGAAGACCACGATGGGCTTCTTCCGCAACGAGCCTACGAAGTCGAGACCATTGACGTCCGGCATGTTGATGTCGATAAACATGGCGTCCGCACCCTCGCCGTTCAATACGGCCAGGGCCTCCATGGCATCCTCACACGCGGCCACGACCTCCATGTTTGGAGTCTTTTCGATGTAGCTTTTTAGCTTTGCCAGGGCTATGGGCTCGTCGTCAACTGCTATGCAACGGACGTTTCTCATCTGTCGTTGTGGGGATTTCGAGTGATACACTGTAACTTACCAAGTCTTCCGAAATGTCGAGCTTGTATTCATCGCCGAAGAGCAGGTCGAGTCTCTTCCTGACGTTCTGAAGCCCGATTCCGCGCCCGGCTGTCGCCTCGAGGTTTCGCCCCGGCACGACGCTATTGGAACACAAGAACCGCACTCGCCCGTCGGACATGACGACCAGAGACACGTCGACAAACGACTCCTGACGATAGCTCACGCCGTGCTTAAAGGCGTTCTCTATGAAGACGATATAGAGCATTGGCGGGACCAGCAACCGGTCTGGCAGGAAGTCGGGCATGGCGACACGGATATCCACCTTACGGTTTGAAAATCGCTGCCGCATGATGGCGATGTAGTTGGCTATGAACGCCGCCTCGTGAGACAGCGGCACCATCGGGCCGCCCCCCTCATACAGGGCGTAGCGCATCAGTTTTGAGAAGTTTATGACCATCTCTTGCGCACGGGCCGGGTCGACCTCAATCATGCTGTGGATATTGTTGAGCATATTCATGAGGAAATGAGGCTCGAGCTGGGCCTTGAGGTAGCGCAACTCGTTTTGGAGGTTGGCGTTCTCCATCTGGCTCATCTTCTCGCGCTCTTTCTTCATCTGGAATAGTAGGGCCACGCTGAGGTCGAAGCTCAGCATCAGGAAGGCTATCACGCCATCCATCACGTAGGGCACCACTGGCCGCCTGCCGTCGTGGCGGCTTCGCTTCTCCGGCACGGGGCGCGACTCGCGTTGGCGCGGCGCGACGCACCGGCCCACGTCGAAAGGTCGAGTGCCATGGCCGTCGGGCGCGGGGCCAAAGTCGTCGGCTACGCAGACCGGGCTTTTAGGCCCGCCCATCACGTCGCCGAGGTGCCGCCCCATCTGGAAATACCTGAATACCACGAATATCGCCAACATCGACAACGTAATCGCCACGTAGAGACCGATCCGCTTCCGCTCGAGCAGCCGCGGCACAATCAGCAAGTCGAAGAGTATGAACAGGACCAGAAAACGGCGCTATGAGCAACCATTGGCCCACGACCTCATCCCACACGACGACACCACTTTTTATCAAGTCCTCGGCCAACGGGTAGAAGACCACCCACAGCCACATGAAGGCCTTGACGTGCCATGCGCGGAGGCCTGTCCTCAAAATTTTGCTTATCATTCCTTATAGGTGCAGGTCACGTTCACAATAATCTCAAATTTCGGCATTCCTCCCCACCCTTCCGCACTACTTTCGACACATCGGCTCAAAAAATCGGCTAACAGCCATTTTTAACCACTGGAGCGAACAGTATCGTTAAAAGCCCTTTTCCGAAATCGTTTGCAAAGCCGCACATCAAAAATTTTCAAAAATTATCACCCCCGCCTCCCCTCCCTCCGCAAACGTTTGAAACGCACTCTCCACGCGGCTTTCAACCGATTGACACCCCCATGGGGGATTTAGGATATTTTGCCACAATGACTATTGGATTTAGATTTGTAAACGTAAATTTACGCTACACGGACAGCGTTAAAGCCTGACAAAACAATCGTAACACTATTTGGCAAGAGCCGCCCGGCTAAACTTTAGGTTTATGGACACTAAGCGTAATTTATCTTTCCGCCAGCTGACTGACCTCAGCTTCGGTTTCTTCGGGGTGCAAATAGCCTACGCTCTCCAGAGCGCCAACGTCAGCCGAATATTCTCAACCCTCGGCGCCGACCCCCACAGTCTGAGCTACTTCTGGATTCTCCCGCCACTGATGGGAATGGTCGTTCAGCCCATCGTGGGCGTAGCGTCGGACCGCACGTGGTGTCGCCTCGGCAGGCGCATCCCGTACCTCGTCATAGGCGCCGCGGTGGCCGTTCTCGTCCTTTGCCTATTGCCAAACTCCGGGAGCTTCGGGCTGGCGGAGGCTTCGGCCATGCTCTTCGGCCTCGTGATGCTCATGCTTCTCGACACGTCAATCAACATGGCCATGCAGCCCTTCAAGATGCTTGTCGGCGACATGGTCGGCGAGAAGCAGAAGACTCTGGCCTACAGCATCCAGAGCTTCCTCTGCAACGCGGGCAGCATCGTGGGCTTCGTTTTCCCCTTCGCGCTCACCTTCATCGGCATAGAGAACGCAGCCGAGAAGGGGGTCGTCCCGCCAACCGTCGTCTTCTCGTTCTACGCCGCCGCCATCATCATCGTCTGCTGCGTCATCTATACCGTCGCCCGCGTCAAGGAGATGCCGCCCGCCGAATACCGCGCTTTCCACGGTATCGAGACCACCGACGACGGGCGAGCCAGCCAGAGCAGCAACAACATTGTGAAGCTCCTCATCAACGCCCCGAAGACCTTCTGGACCGTCGGTCTCGTCCAATTCTTCTGCTGGGCGGCGTTCCTATATATGTGGACCTACCTCCCCGGCGCCGTCGCAGCCAACGGGTGGAACACCACCGACGCCACAACCCCCGCCTATCAAGAGGCCGGAAACTGGGTAGGGATTCTCTACGCCGTCCAGGCCCTCGGCTCAGTCGTCTGGGCCACGGTGATACCGCGGTTCAAGAACCCTAAGACGGCCTACGTCACGAGCCTGCTCATCGGCGCCGTCGGATTCGCGTCTCTCTTCTTCGTCACGAACCAGTACGTCATGATCGCCAGCCTGCTTCTCGTCGGCCCCGCTTGGGCTGCCATGCTCGCACTGCCTTTCACGCTCCTGACCAACGCCCTCGAAGGCACACCCAACATGGGAGCCTACCTCGGCCTCTTCAACTGCACAATTTGCCTACCACAAATTGTGGCCGCACTTCTTGGCGGAGCCATTCTCTACGTAGTCGGCGGTAGCCAGCCTGCCATGATGATTGTGGCGGGTTTACTGCTTGTCTGTGGCTCGATAGCCGTCAGGTTCATCAAGAAAAAATAGTCTCAAATCAGAAAACATAATATTAAGACATTCACCATGAAACGGTTTATGGCGACGACATTCGTCGCAATGCTCACTGCCGCTGCCGCCTGGGCGCAAGACGTCAAGGTCGAGCCAGCCAACTGGTGGGTCGGGATGAAGAATCCCAACGTCCAACTCATGCTCCACGCCGCGGACATCGCCAAATACGAGCCTTCGGTCGAATGGCGCGGAGTCGAAATCGCCGACGTCACGCGTACCGACAACCCAAACTATCTATTCGTAACGCTCGAAATATCCAAAAACGCCAAACCGGGCGACGCCAAAATCACACTCAGCCAGGGCGACAAGACGATAAACATCGACTACCCACTCCTCAAGCGGCGCAAAGACTCCGCCAAGCGAATCGGCTTCTCCTCAGACGACGCCTTTTTCCTCCTTATGCCCGACCGCTTCGCCAACGCCGACCCCTCTATCGACTCCACGCCCGCGACAATCGAGAAAGCCAACCGCAACGAGCCCTACGCGCGCCATGGAGGCGACCTCAAGGGCGTCATCGAACATCTCGACTACATCAAGAACCTAGGCATGACCACACTATGGATGACGCCCGTCATGACCAACGACATGCCGCAGTCATCCTACCACGGCTACGCCATAACCAACTACTACGAGATCGACCCCCGATTC
>JAFPDB010000214.1 GCA_017390085.1 Bacteroidales bacterium
CCCGCCTGTAGGGGTTCGCGTGTGTGAGGCGGAGCGTGAGCAGGTCGACGACTGGGCGGTATGGCTCCATGATGTCATCGGCCAGGCAGTAGGCGTTGTACTTGTTCCTATGGAATATGCCCACCGTGGGAGAAAGCCCGCTGCCAACCAGCGCTCTGGCCACCAACGCCCTGACCACTGCGTATCCGTAGTTGAGCATGGCGTTGGGCCACTCGCCCTCGGGGTCGCGGCGGAATACGTCCCCGCCACCGCCGAACAGGTTCTTCCAGTAGTAAGCCGCCGCACGCCCCTCAAGGTTGTCTGTGTCGCCGCTGCGAACGTCAGCCGCCCACTGTCGCATGCACTGGTGGGTGTCCGAGGTGGCGTGGTCCAGGACTGCCGACTGGTTCAGGATCTTGGCGCGGACTGTCTGCTGCCACATCTGTTTCTTCAGCGGCACCGAAGACTCCAGCTGATATCTCATCCGCTCGGTCAGGGACGTGTGGCCGCTCAAAGGTAGCATGAGCCCCGTGGGCATCATCGAGTCGTCGCATACCGCCACGGCGCAATTGGCCTCGGCAAGTGCGGCCAAGAGCCCAGCCGTCATCGTGACTCGCCTGTTCTCCACCATCAGGAATCCCATGTCCTCTATCGGCACAGTCCGCTCAAAGTCGCGTTTGAACTGCTCGTCTACTGTCTTACAACTCTCAATCTCCGCGGCTTTCACCACCATCTGCCCATTGCGGAGCGAGAGGTAGCTCGGGGTGCAGATTCTTATCGTACGTTTAATCATCGTTCTCAATCTTTTTGAGTCTCACGTTGCCGAGCCGGTCCACCTCCAGCGGCAGACAAATATCCTTGATTCTCGTTTTCCCGATACTTGTGATTTTATCTTCTGAGCCAAATTCGACTTTTTCCTTTATAATCTGTGCAACATTGGCTGGCCTCCACTTTGGTTTGTCACCACATGTGGATACCAGTTTATATATACGTGTGGGGTTGATGATGCTTTTCTCCCCGTCCAATGGTACATAGACAAGGTCGTTTATTGCAACATAGAACTTTATCTTCTCTCCTTTCGAATTTATTTCAGGGACAGGTTTATCCCCTTTGAGTAACTGGTTTACTGCGGTTCTCAGTGTTATAGTGTCGAAAGAGCGTCCGCCCTTTCCGTCGGAGTACACGGCGAAGAAGAGGAGTGTCCCTTTAGCTGCCTCCACGTACTTGCTGCCCTTGTTTCCTTCTTGACCGACTTGCTGCTTAGCCTCACTTGGCTCCGTCTTGCGGACCGAGTATATGGGTTTGTGCCGCTTGCCGTCATTGAGTACCTGGATGTTGTCGTTCATCCTTTTTATGCCGTTCTCGCTGAACGCCGTGGCGCATCCGCCGGACCACGTCCGCAGATGGTTGAGCAGGATTTTCCGTATGCCGGTGTCGCTTATAGAGTCGATCTTCTTTATAATGGCCTTCTCTTCCGTTAATTTGTCGAATAAGGCCGCAAGTCTTATCCGTGTGGCGTACGTCTTCTTTTCGCCGTATGTGAATACGCTCACCTTCCCGTCCACAATCGCCTCTTGCCATGCCTCGGCCTCGGTTTTGAAGAATTTCTCTATCTCTTTGTCGCTCTTGCCTTCTGCGATGAGCCGAGCGATCTCTTTGCGCAGGAGAGAGTTGGCAATCTTCATTGTCGGCTGGGCGAGGCTGTCGTTCTCGCATTGTTCAAGGAAGCTCCTAAGCGCTTTTACAGCCATCATTAGTTTTTCTTTGCCCTCCGTGCGTTGGCGTATATCCACTTCGCCCCATACTGTGTCTTTATGAAGCGATTGGCGTATGGCGTATGTGGTTTGCTTGGCGGTCTGACGTTTGCCGGCGACGGTCTTTGTGTAGTGGTTCGTCGTCCGTGTCACTATCCGCTCCTTGTGCTTAAAGCTTGGCGTTATGCTCTCCAGGGCGAGTTTAGCTTCGGCGGTGAAGCCGTCCCACGGCATGTTCACCACCCATCCGTTCTTCGAGTCCTTATGGCATACCGACATTTTCAGGCTGTTGAACTCACTCTGGTTGCCTGCGGCCTCGTTCGAGAAGTATTGGACTATGGCTCTGCTGGCGCAAGCGATCACTATTGCGTCCATGGCGTGGTGCCTGTGGTCTATCCTTTTCTTGTTGAAGCCCTTGAGCATGTCTGTCGGTACTGTCGGGATTACGTGTCCGTTGCTTTCCGTCAAGAACCGATTGTCGCGGTCGTTAGGGTCGCCCACCATCTTGTCCAGGGCCTCGAAGCGCGGCAGGATGATTTCGTTCCACTTGTCGTTCAAGCCCCAGTCCTGCTTCAGCTTGTCCGTCACGGCGCCCGTGCATACCACCACGTTCTTGGAGCAAGCGCCGTTGTCTTTATCCTCGTCGCGGACAATGTTGGAGAGCAGGCCCTTCACGACTACCGATATGTAGCGCGTGTCGTTCATCTGGCGGTTGTTGAAGCCTTGTGGCAGTTCCGTGCGCAGCAGGTTGTCGCGCTTGCGGGGGTTGCTTTTGAATGTGTCCCTCACCAGCTTCTCGTATTGGGCTTCCGAGATGATTGTCACTTTGTCAGTCACCCCGATCGAGATTTCTTTGCCCTGTGCGGCCTTTATGTACTCCATGCCCATCATGTTGCCCTTGTCCTTGTTGACGGCGGCCTCGCATATCACCTTGTTGTTAAACGAGTCGTCGTAGTATCGTGAGCGCGGTATTACGTGCTCTATCTCGTAGTCTGTGGTGAAGAGGCGCGAGAGTCGGATGAATTGGCCAGTGTATGGCGACTTGTATTTCTGTTCCAGCCACCTTTTGTATTTCTCGATTTCTTTAATGTCAGGTTCGGGGTCCGTGCCAAGTTCTGGGTTTGCCGCTTTGGCGCGCGCCCCCTCCATGTAGATTTTTAGCTTCGTCTGCTGGATTGGCGAGAATGGGTTCACCCCCTCGCACGTCTTGGCCAGTTCGCGGAGTATGCGGCGGATTTTCTCGTTCTCTTCCTCGCGCTTTCGGTTGTCGTCGGTTATTCTCTTGCGCTCGTCGTTGGTTTTCTTCAGCTCGCGCGCCATCTCCAAGTGGATTTCATCAATTTTGCCGAAGCGGCGCCAAATGTCGGATACCACTCTCATCGTCTCAAGCACCACTTGCTCCACTATCGGGTTGCGGAGCGACCCGTGGCGGAACTCGCTGAGCCATCTGTCCACGTCTTCGGGGCTTTCCCACTTCGACTTCTCTACGCCAGACAGCCTCCCGTAGACCGCCATGCACGCCATGCATGGCTGCAACCCTTGAAAGTCCTGCTCAACCGCGAAGCCGCTTTTGCTGAATGTCTCTCTGGCGTCTTGGCTTATCTCGTCGTCGGCCTCGGCAGTCAGGATGTGGGTTATTTTCTCGCGGGTCTTCTCGTCAATGGCGTCCCAGCTCCAGTGGCTGCCCACCCTCATGAGCGGTAGAAGCCTCTTTATGGCCTTCAGCGAGTAGGCTGCGTAGTCGTTTGTGGGCTTTATCTTCATGAAGGCTTTCGTCGTCGCCTCCTCGTCCAACCCGTTTCGCCTTGCCCATTTGCCTATGGCTTTGTGGAACTCGTCCCTGTCGGTCACTGAGTATGTAGCGTGCCACAGCAGCATCTCGTTCGTCATGCCTTTGCCGCTCTCTTCCATCAGCAGCCTGAGGGCCTCGTTTTCGTCGAGTCCGGCCTTCTTCAGGCTGTTGACCATCGCGCTGCGTGTCTCGTAGCATGGCAGGCTTTTCCCGTCTACCATGTTGGGTTCCAACCCCTCAATTTTTACGCCAATCTTTTTTAAGATGGTCAATAGGCCTTTTTTGTCCACTTGCCCTTTCTGCGTCAGATGGTCGAACAGTTTTTCGCGGAGCTCGGGTGTCAATATGTCCACTCCATCCTCGCCCGTGACTCTCAAGTTGTTCACGGTCTGCCACAGTCGGAACTCTTGGAACAAGGGGTGCGAGCGCGGGGCGCATTTTATCTTCTTGACCTTCACCTCGCCGTCCGCGCCCATGTAGGCCCGGGTCTCAAACGGGCAGTCGGCAATGGTGGATTTTTTGCTCTTCAGCGGGCGCTGGTATAGTATTATGTCGTCGAGTATCAGCCCTTTAAGTCCTTTGCGCATGGCCTCCTTGCGTCTCGTCTCGTTGTTGGGGTAGAGAGCGGCGGCGCACTCTTCCAGAATCTTTGCGTCGCTCAGCTCGGGGTGGAACTCCTTCTGTTTTTCGAGTATAGCTTCTATCTCCTTGTGATACAGCTTCCTGTCCACAACAGTCACTTTTCCGCCGATGATTTTGTCGGCAGGGTTGGCGAGAAGGCTGGCGTATATGTATTCGCCCACCGTCTGTCCGCTGTTTTCGATGCTTTTCTCTGTCTTGACCTTCTTTAGAGTCCAGTCCTTTTCGCCCGGTTCTGTATATTTGGTCGTCGTCTCGCCTTTTTTCGATATCGTGGTCTCCTTAAGGCACTCCATCTTACGCCCGATGTATTGATTAGCGTCGACGCCTTTGTAGCACGTTTTTTCCATGCTGCCGCCGTCGTCGAGCGTCAGGGCGATGACTTTCTTTCCCTTGCTACCGTCGCGCACTTCGGCCTGCGTCACGGTCACGTCGACAACCTCACGCGTCTTGCCTTTATCGTCTTCCGCGTCGCATTCGTCGGCACGCGAGGCCTTATATCCCCTCTTCTGGTTGAAGTTCATCAGCACCCATGCCATCTCTGGCCCGCTTAGAGCCTCGTGCAGAGCCTTCTTGCGCAGGTAGTATACCGTCCAGTCGTGAGATACTTTCTCCCCGCCGAACTCCGCGCACATCTCGTCGAATGAATTTTGGAAGAGGAATTTCCCTCCGTCCCATTCGATTTTGGGCTCCATCCCCCGCTTCAAGTTCCCATATTCGTCTAACGCGTCGGCAATATGGGCGGGCAGCCAGCCTATGATTCGCAAAGCCCTCAGGAGTCTCGCCCTGCGCAGCTTGCGCCTCTCCAGCGTTCGCCTCATTGAGCGTTTTTGACGCCTGTCCGCGGTCTGCGAAACGCTGTTGCCATTCTCGAATTTACCCAGGATGTCGTTGCTCATTGGCAGAATTCGGCTTCCTGTCCCTAAGATGCTTGTAGGGCGAATCCTGTCCTCATGGCTATCATCGCTTTCCGCTTTTACAACTGCCCAGCCGATGCTGTTGGGCCCAAGGTCAAGGCTATTGTCTTGCTCATGCTAAAAATTACTTGAGGGTTAATATTGATTAAATATACGAACAAAATTTGTCAAAAGCTTTGACCATAAGAATGTTTCCACTATCTTAGTCAACATATTTGAGAGCGATTCACAATAAGGATTATTCCGTTGTGAAAACTATTGAGGAGGCTGTCCAAAACGCTGGTTCAGTCTCTTTTTTTCTTTTCCCCCGATGCTGACAAATTGACATTCGGATGCCATTTTCCCTTCTTGCAATGGGTAGGCATTTTGCATCTCTGCTTCTTTTTCCCTTGAGTCGAGAACTTGTGCCAGACTTCTTTCTAACATCCTCTGTCCATGACAGCCAATAAAAAAGCGATGGCGGGGGAGTCCGTCCCTCGCCATCGCTAAAAGTATTCTTGCGGTCGCCTCTTAGTACGCTCTCGCGTTGCGGCCCTCGATGTAGTTTATGAACGCCGTGTTGACAACCTTGTTGCCGCCGGGGGTGGGGTAGTCGCCCGTGAAGTACCAGTCGCCGCGGTCGTTGGGGCACGCCTTGTGGAGGTTCTCCACGCTTTGGAAGACGATCTCGACTTGGGCGTGCATATCCTCGGGCGTGAGCATCTTGGCGATTTTGGCGGAAATCTCCTCCACCGAGAAGGGGCGGTAGATGTCTTTGACGCAATTGACGATGTCCTCTTTGGGCAAGTTCTGTTGCTCCTTGCAGGCCTTGTAGACGTTGTCTATGATGCCCTGGCGCCCCGTCTCCTTGAGCAGTTCTATGGCTGCGGCGAACGCGCAGAAGTCGCCCATCTTGGCCATGTCGATGCCGTAGCAGTCTGGGTAGCGGATCTGCGGTGCCGACGAGACGACTATCACCTTTTTGGGGTGCAGGCGGTCGAGAATCTTGAGGATGCTCCTTTTGAGGGTCGTGCCGCGCACGATGGAGTCGTCGATTACGACGAGCGTGTCCTGAAGGTTCTTGACGATACCGTATGTCACGTCGTAGACGTGGCCCACCATGTTGTCGCGTCCTGAGTCGGCGGTGATGAAGGTCCTCATCTTGACGTCTTTGATGGGGATTTTCTCAAAACGCGGCTCGTGGCGCATGATTTCGAAGAACCGCTCCTTGGTCAGGTTACCAGCCGCCTGTTCCGCGACAGCCTGCTCGCACTGGCGGAGCTTGATTTGCGCCCTCACGCCCTCCATCAGGCCGAGATACGCTGTTTCCGCGGTGTTGGGGATGTAGGAGAAGACTGTGTTGTCGATGTCGTAGTTCACCTTCTCGAGAAGCGTCGGGGCCAGCAGGCTGCCGAGCTGCTTGCGCTCGTTGTAGATGTCGCGGTCGGAGCCGCGCGAGAAGTATATGCGCTCGAAGGAGCAGGACTTGCGCTCTTGCGGCACTCGCACGAGCTCGTCGCTCACGTGGCCGTTCTTGCGGATTATGATGGCGTGGCCGGGCTGAAGTTCCTGGACTTGGCAGTAGCGGACGTTGATGGCCGTCTGGATCACGGGCCTCTCCGACGCCACTACGACGATCTCGTCGTCGTAGTAATAGTAGGCGGGCCTGATGCCCCACGGGTCGCGGGTCACGAAGGCGTCGCCGTGGCCGAATATGCCGCCAATGACGTAGCCGCCATCCCATTTGCGGCTCGAGCGCTCGAGAATCTTGCGGATGTCGATGCTCGCCTCGATGCGCTCCGAAATCTCCTTGTTCGTGAGTCCCTCGTTCTTGTACTGGCGGAAGAGGAGCTGGACCTCGTCGTCGACAAAGTGGCCGACGTTTTCGAGAATTGTCACGGTGTCGGAGAAATTCTTGGGGTGCTGGCCCAGCTCCACGAGCGACGCGAATATCTCGTCGACATTGGTGAGGTTGAAGTTGCCGGCCAGTGCGAGGTTGCGGCTGCGCCAGTTGTTCTCGCGCATGACGGGGTGGCAATACTCGATGTTGTTGTTGCCGAAAGTCCCGTAGCGCAAGTGCCCCATGTAGACCTCGCCGACGAATGGGAGGTGTTTCTTGGCCCACGCGGCGTCGTGGAAGTCGTCGGGCGCGCTCTTGGCCGCCTCGGCAATGGGGGCGTTGATGCCGTTTATGATGTCTTGGATCGGGCTGTCGCCGTTGGAGCGGAGGCGGTAGATGTATTGTTCGCCCGTGGGCTGGTCGAGTTTCAGGCCGACGGCCCCGGCCCCGTCTTGTCCGCGGTTGTGCTGCTTCTCCATGAGGAGGAAGAGGCGCTGGAGGCCGTACTGCCAGGTGCCATATTTTTTCTGGTAGTAGTCAAGAGGTTTGAGTAGGCGCACCAGGGCAATGCCGCATTCGTGCTTTATCGCTTCACTCATCTATTCGTGGTAGTGTTGGTGAGATGTCAAAAGAAGGAATTAGAGAGTCTATTTGGTGTCACTGCCTGAAATTCTTTTTTCGGACAGTGTTGTCGCGGACAACGTAGCTGCCCCCGAAAGAGCCTTTGACCCTTTGCAGCAACGCCAAGGCCTCGGAGCGGGAGCGGAAATCGCCCACCCTCACGCGCCAGAACGGGGCGTTGTAGATAAGGTAAGCCTTTTGGTCGGGATAGGATTTGACGAATCGGGCTTGCGCCTCGGAGGCCTCTTCTTTAGACTTGATTCCGGAGCCGGAGTAGATTTGCACACGGAACCCGTCAATCTGCGTCTGATTGTAATTGCTTCGCTGACAATGCGTTATGAGCGAGTCTAAAGATGTCGACATGAACTCCACTTTCAGAGAGCCTGTCTTCTGAGCCATGGTCTCGGCGGGTGCCATGGCCGCCAGCGCGAGGCTTGCTACCGCTATGGCTGTTGTTTTGTAGGGATTCATCCTCTCCTTTTTGGGATTGACAAGCGCAAATATACGCTTTTCGGCGGCAATTCTTATATTTGTGTTTATGAGAGATTTGATAAGAATGCGGGTGTTGCGCCGGGCTGTAGCCGCTTGCGCAATGTGCGTGGCGATGTCTCCCTCCGCCATGTCGCAAGATTTCATGAGCAATTTCGCACCAAAAGAGGAAGCCCCGAAGAAGGCCTCCGCCCAGAAACCCAAGGAGACCAAGACAAAAATCGTCAGCCTCCCCGACAAGCCCAACCGTACCGACTCGCAAGGCCGAAAACAGGGCGAATGGGGCAAGAAATACCCCAACGGCCGATTCCGTTACGTCGCGACTTTCAAGGACGGCAAGCCCGTGGGTAAGGTGAAGAGGTATTACCCCAACGGGCATTTCTCATCCATAATAACTTACGATTCCGATTCTGACACCTGCCGTGTCGAGACGTACCACAGTGATGGCGGCAAAGTCGAGTGCTCCGGCAAATACGTCAACCAGAGGCGCGAAGGCGAGTGGCGGTTCTTCAGGGAGGACGGGTCGCTCGTCGAGAGCGCCACCTACGCCGGCGGCAAGCTACACGGCATCCAGGCTCTGTATTATGAAGATGGGCGGCTGCTCAGCATCACCACGTGGGTCGACAGCCTACGCCAGGGCCCCATGATCAAATACTTCCCGTCGGGTGCGAAGATGGCCGAGGGCGCGTACGACGTCGACGACCTCGACGGCAAATACACCACCTGGGGCAGCGACGGCAAGATTACCGAACAGGGCCAGTACGCCCACGGCATCAAGGTGGGAAAGTGGCACGTGCGGGTTCCCGACGATGGCGTGGAGTACGACATCGTCTACAACCGCTACGGCCTTATTGAGAACCGGGCGGAAGTGGACTCAATCCAGAGCATGATTATCGAACGTCATGAGGCGTTGAAGGGGACGTTTGACGACCCCGCCGACTACGTTGAGAATCCCGAGCAATACATCCCCTTCAAGTAATGAAAGCTACGAGAATGGTTATAAGAATACTGACCGTCGCACTGTGCGCGGCATCGTCTTGCGTCACGGCCCTGGCGCAGCCCTTTGGCGTCTGCCCCATGGGGGCGACCGACGCCGCCACGGCGCAGCTCCGCGGTCGCGTCTTGTCGGCCGAGTGCGTCACGTGGAGCGTGGACTTCTCGCGCCACACTGTGGTCAAGGAGAGCCAATCGTCCCACACGGTCGACAAGTATGACGAGGGCGGGAACATAGTCATGACGACCACGTTCGACGCCGACGGCCAGACCGACTCCAAGACCATCTACCAATATGGCGACGACGGTCGCAAACGCGTCTCGACGACCTACTCCGCAAGTGGCGACCGCACGCTCCAGACCCTCTACGCCTACACGGCCGACGGTTACTTGGCGCGTATGCGCTTCACCGACGCCGATGCCGTGACAATAAGCACGACCGAGGTCGGGACGGCGGCCGGGTGGTGCCAGACGGCTGAGCTCTTTAAGGACGGTGAGAGGGTCAAGACCACGTATACCTACGACGACCGGGCGCGTCTGACGCAGAAAGTGGTCGACGATGGCAACATCTCGACGACTTTGCGCCTGACCATGGGGCTCGACGGGCTGCCCTCGCGAGGCGTCTACACCACTTCCGATGGCCGCCGCCAGACGCTAACCTTTGAGCATCAGAAAGACTCGGAGGGAAATTGGACGCGCCGCGTGACCTATGTCGACGGAGTGGCGACCGAGGTCGCCGAGCGGAAAATCGAGTATTATTGAATTGTCTATGAGGGGCTTAGCCCCGTTGGCCGCGCCGTCGGTGTGGGGTATGGTTCTCACCATCTGACGGCGTAGTGCTCTTTGGGGCAGCCGGGGCGGAAGAAAGCGAGACCCATCCGCGGGAGCTCGATTGTCGTCATGACTCGGGGGTCTTCCGTAATCTCGCGCCAAGCCCGCGTCATGTCGTCGGACCAGAATATGTCGTCGAAGACGAGCAGGCACCTCTCGGCATGGTGGTCCGCCAGGGCGTGGAAATATCGTATAGTGGCGTCGTAGCAGTGGTTGGCGTCGACGAAAGCCATCTCCACTTGCGAACCCGGCAGGGACTCAATGGCCGAGGTGAGGGCTTCGTCGATGTCTGCGCACAGCACGTCGACGTTGACGAGCCCGGCCGAGCGCAGGTGTCGCAGTGCCGCGTCGGCTATTGGTTTCAGGCCCTCTATCGATACGACGTGCGACTCGGGGCGGGCGAGAGCCATGTAGGCCGTGCTGACGCCGAGCGACGTTCCGAGTTCGAGAATTCCTCGTGGCTTCATCTCCGCGGCAAGGCGCGCCAGGAGTCGCCCGTACTTCTCGCTTATCGACGTTTGGCGGGCAATCTCCCTAACGGTGCGGCGGCGCGGCTCGCGGACAATCGCCCCCATGCTTCCCACCGTCACTTCCGTCTTGTCGTTCAAGAGTTTATCCTTGTATGCGTTTGCGGCATTGCGGAGTGTGGAGTCGCGATGCCGTCCCGTTATCACGTGGCGAACAATGTGGTAGACGAATGGGCTGTGGACTCCGTGCCCGCGCCAGAAACGCGCGTAGAGGAAGTGCTGAAGCCGCATATTGGCTTCGTGGGCCGCGCGTCGGGCGGCGTCGCGCCGTTTGGAGGCTATTTTTTTCAAACTCATTTGTCTATCTTAAGCCCGAAGGGCAGGTAGAAGTAGAACGTGGACCCCACTGCGAGTTGCGACCTCACCCAGACCTTTCCGCCGAGCATTTGCGTGAGGCTCTTGACGATGTTGAGGCCCAGGCCCAGGCCGCCATATTTGAGCTTGTTGGCGTTGAGGCGGCGGAACGGCTCGAAGATGGCCTCGGTCTTGTCGTCTGGGATTCCGATGCCCGTGTCGGCCACGCTGACCAGCAGCATGTATTGGGCGGGTAGCTTGGTGTCTGGCGGCAGGATGTCGAGCAGATAGAGGTCTGGGGCCGAAATCTTCTGAGCCGAGATGACGACGCTGCCCTTGTTGGTGAACTTGAACGCGTTGTAGGTCAGGTTGATGATTATCTGGCGGAGTCGGTCCTTGTCCGTCGTGAGGATCTGGTCTTTGAGGTTCTCGTCGATGTCGAGCCGGAACTCCACGCCCTCATACTTTTTCTCGACGGAGAGCATTCGCCACGTGTCCGATATCTCGCGGTACACGTCGATGTCCGAAAAGGAAACCTCCATAACGCCCCTCTCGATGCGCGACGTGTCGAGCAGTGCGCCCATGAGCGATAGCATGCTGTTGCTGCTCTCGAGAATCAGGTGGGCGAATTCCGAACGCTCGTCTTGCGAGATGTCGTCGTTCTGCAATAGCTTGGCGAATCCCACGATGGCGTTCATGGGCGTGCGGA
>JAFPDB010000215.1 GCA_017390085.1 Bacteroidales bacterium
GGATGCCGCACCGCGACACCGAGGAAAGCCTGTCGGTCATCAACAATTTCTTCAAGAACGACTCCACATGGGCAGTCGTCCTCAAACATGGCGACACCATCGTCGGCTGCGTGGGCTACCTTAGTTCGCGCCACAGAAACTTCCCCATCGCCCCCGACGAGGCCGAGGTGGGCTACTGGATCGCCAAACCCTATTGGGGACAAGGCCTCTGCACCGAAGCCCTCTCGGCGGTAGTAGACTACTGCCGAAGCCTCGAAGACATCAAAGCCCTATGGGGCGTCCACTTCCTCGACAACCCGGCCAGCGGCAGAGTGCTCGAGAAATGCGGTTTCGAGGACACCCTTCGGCGGATTCAATGCCCCTCGCTCGTATGCGGCGCCGACAAGACCACAAGAGTGCTCAAACTCAATCTCTGAAACACTCAGGACAGATGCCCCTAATCGACCTCAAATACCTCGACGAAGCCTGCGCGGGCGACTCCGAACTACGCTCTGACCTTCTCGCCATCTTCGTCCAGCAAGCCCAAGAGATAGGACCCGAACTCGACAAATGCCTCGCCATCGGCGACTTCGACCTCCTCGCCCGGTCCGCCCACAAGTTCAAGTCGACAGCCCTCTCCATGGGCATGGCGCTAACCGCCGACTACCTCAAAAAAATTGAAGTCATAGCCAAGAAAATATACGTCAAATCGCCACAATCCGGCAACGACGAGAACGCTAAAAAACTCTACATCGGGCAAATAAACGGCCTTACCACAGAAATCGACAACTGGACGAACCTCAATCTCAACACCACAGCCCTCCAAAATCTCATAAATTTTTGTAAATTGCACTCGCTACAAGCGGCGCAAGAGGCCATGGCGATACTCAATCGCGCCACTACCTAACAAAAATACCCCAATCAACGAAACACATATAAAACAATGATAGACGTAAAGAAAGAGGATCTCGGAATAGTAGTTAAGCCAATCGACGTCGACCGCATCACTGTCTCCAACGCCGGGGAACTCAAGAAAACCCTCGCCGTCCAATTCTCTTCGGGCTCATGCGACGTCGCGCTCGACCTCTCAAACATCAAATACATGGACTCCACGGGAGTCAGCGTCCTCATCAGCGGCATCAAATCCTCTCGCGAGCAAAACAGGGCCTTCGTCCTCCGAAACGTACAACCCGAAGTTCGAAAACTCCTCTCCCTGATGAAAATCGATAAGATTATCGACATCGCCTGACAACCGCCATGCGCACACCCGCGCACACCACAAGGCCACGCTCTTCTCAGCGTGGCCATTTTATAACCACCCAACCATACGGCGACCCGATTCCGAGGCCGCCATTTTCCTATGGCAGACAACTTTCTCGAGAAGAAGTTCGAAGAACACCTCAACGCCTCCGCGCAACCAGTCCAACGACGCAAGACCCCACGCGAGAGGCGGGCCGTCGTCACGGGCGGAGCCAAAGGCATCGGCATGGAAATCGTAAGGGCGCTCCGCATAGCGGGTCACAAAGTGGCATTCTGCGACATCGACGCCGACGCCGCTAAAGAGACCGCCCTCCGCTCCGGAGCCGACTTCTTCCACGTCGACGTAGCCGACCCCGACGCCTACAGGGGCTTCCTCCTCGACGTGGTAAAAAAATGGGGGGGCATCGACATCATCGTCAACAACGTCGCCGTCAAACAGCCGCGCCCGCTCCTCGACGCCACGGTCGAACAATTCGACCTCGCAATGGCCACCGACGTCAGGCCCATCCTGATCGGCGCGCAAGAGATGGCCCGGCTCAGAGCCGCGTCGCCCGACAACCGCGCCTACGGGCGCATCGTCAACATATGCTCGTCGAGGCAAATCCAGAGCCTCCCCGGCAACGACATCCACGCCGCCGCCAAAGGGGCAATCTTCTCACTCACCCACTCCCTCGCCATGTCCCTCGCCCCCTACGGCATCACCGTCAACAGCATCTCGCCGGGCATGATCGCCACCACGGCCTACGACGAAGTGCCACGGCGATACCACGACCAGCATCCCTCGGGGCGAGTCGGCAGGCCCGAAGACGTGGCACGCGCCGTACGCTTCCTCATCGACGAGACCAACGACTTCCTCAACGCCGAAAACATCGTCGTCGACGGGGGTCTATCACGAAAGATGGCCTTCCTCCCCTAATACCCCACGCGAACGACTCGAGACGGGTTTTGCGTAGCTCTCTTTGCCCTCCTCACGCTCTCCCTGACGTTCAACATGGACCCCTTTGGCGTATTCCCCGAGGGCAACTATGCCGCCTACACCGTCATCGGCGGTTGGGGTGTCGACGCGCCGCAGCTCTACATCGGGTTCACACGCCTGCTTTTTCCTTTCTTCGCGGGCCTCTTGCATAGCCGCATGGGAAAGCATATCCCCGTCAGAGGAGGGTTTTGGTGGTGCGCACTCATTATCATCGCCTGTCTGGCAATGCCGCGTGTCGGCGGGCCCGAACCGGAGAACTTTTGGATGAACGGACTCTACGAGTCGGTCGTCATTCTCTTGGTCTTCCCTTTGGTCGTAGCCATCGGGGCCGGAAGCAAAGTGGTGGGCCGCAAGTCGCGGAAGGTCTGTAAGTTTCTGGGCGACATCCCCTATCCGCTCTACATCACCCACTACCCGCTCATCTACGTTCAGACGGGTTGGCTTTGGGCCACAAGGACGCCCCTCTCGCCCAACACGTCATGGTGGCCGTCAGCATCTCCTGCATAGCCATAGCCTTGGCATGGGCTTCTCTCAAAATATATGACGAGCCAGTACGCGAATGGTTCAAAGACCATTGGTTGGGACGAAAAAAAAAATCGTATGCGAAAGAAAAGCAGGCAAATGGACGCCGCATGGGCGCTCAAGGTGATGGACAAGTCTCCATATACGACTGTCAGCATGACCGATGAGAACGGAATGCCTTACTCCGTCCCACTATCCATAGTGCGTACCGATGAGCAAACGTTCTATTTTCATTGCGCCACCGAGGGCAAGAAGCTGGACATCCTCCAGACAAACCCCCACGTCTGCCTTACGGCCGTCAGCAAATGCAAACCTACGGTAGGACCAAAGGATGGCAGTTTCACACTGGAGTTCGAATCCGCCATAGCCTTTGGCAAGGCGGAGATCGTGACCGACGATGCCGAAAAGCGAGAGGCCCTCAGAGCCATCTGCCAACGCTTTCTGCCCAAGCACATGGACGCCTTCGACGCTGCCGAAGAGCGAAGCCTGTCACGCACCGCCGTAGTGCGAATCACGCTCACAGAGCCTCCAGTCGGCAAACGAAAGCAATACGACGCCAATGGCGACGAATTGAAATACGGACGCATGGACAAGTAAGTATTTTGCTCTACACAACGACACCCTCACAAAAAGGCGGCCTTGCTAAAACGCGACGCCCTTCTCTCCATGGCTGACGCGCCAAATACCCAGGCAAGACTTGCCGGCCAAACTCCAGTGCCGCTACTGCAAACCCCTCAAACTGCGATAGTCCTGAGGAGTCATCCCCATAATCTCCGCAAAATCGTACGCGAAATCGTCAACCGACGCATACCCGCACTCACGACTCGCCTCAGCCGTCGAGGCCTGCATGTCGTCAAACAGCTGACGCGCGCGGCCTACCCTTATGCTCTTTATGTATCGCTCCGCCGTCTTGCCCGTCACGTCCAATACCCTCTGCTGAAGCCGCCACTCGTTAAGACGCATCCCTTGCGCCACCGACCTCAGGTCCACCTTGCCGCTCTTCATGTCCTTCCTCACTTCGCGGGCGAAACGCGCGAGGAACATCTGGTCCGACTCCGTCAACGCCTCATTGCGCGCCCCTACAAACGGTATCCTCCTCATCAGAAGCAACGCCATGCGCCTCATCGTATGGCGCACGCCAGCCTTCCTGTGCCTGCGACGCCAGCGGCTCACCGTCACGACTCCCGCCAACGCCAACGCCAATATCCCAGCGCCAATCAGCGCGTAGCGCACCATCTTGTCTACCTCGATATCTCCGAGCCGCTCTGACATCGTCGGCAACACAATGTCGCCGCGCTCCGCCTCGTTGCCGTTGTACCGCCTCGCAGCCTCGTCGTGGGCGGCCTCTATTGACTCGCGCTTCGTCTTCTCTTCCTCGTCGGTCGCCATGTAGAGGCCTGCCAACGCTTCGCAATATCGCGGCATATCATCGTGCCGATTGAACAGGTCGGCCGATTCCGAGAAGCAGTCCGCCGCAAACCGCTTCTGATCCCGCACCAGGTTTATCCTGCCCAAAACAAGGTAGCACGACGCCAATCGGTAACTGTTGCCGTCGTTCCTGAAAATCCTTATGGCGTCAATCATACATTCGCGCGCCTGCCCCAACTGCCCCATGCGGAGCAACACCTCCCCCTTGCGCATCAGGCTCTGAGCCTTTAGGCAGCGGCAATCCGAACCCTCGGCCATCCTGAGGCCGTCGTTGGCGAAACCCAACGACACAGCGTACTGCCCGGCCGCGCAATACACGCCGCTCGCCAGACACATCAGGCGGCACATCTGCGACGAGTCGCGGATACACTTCTCAAAATCCAACGCGCGGACAACCTCCGCCTCGGCTTTCTCAATGTCGCCAGACGACATGCCTATGTAGGCCCGCGCGCTGTGCGCCGAACACATGAGGTCGCTGTCCCGCATGGCTTCCGCCAAGGCTATCGTAGCCAGTGCCACGCTGTCGGCCTTGACCCATTCCCTGCGCATACAGTGGGCCATGGTCATGATTGTCTGGCAGTTCGACTCAAACTCCTTATCGTCGCCTTTCGATTCCGCCAAGACTTGTCGGCAGTTTTCTATCGTCTCGCCGGCCTCGCCGTGCGTAAGGTGGTACTCCGAAGCCCAAAACCAGATTCGGTCGCGCAAGCTGCCGCCGTCGCACCCTTGCGGGACCACAATGTGCCATCGGCCAACGTAGTCGACAGCCGCCTCGCACACCTCCGCTTGTCGAGCCGTCGACATGAGGGGGGGGCGGGTCTCAGGCGCGGCTTTGACCGAGGCAGCCTGGGCGCGACAAGCAGTGCCGGCCGCGATGCTCATGACGATTGCCATGACGACTCGCTTCTTCCCCATATGTCGATACGTCTATTTGTGGAGGTTTTCTTCTAAAATTCGCTTGAAAAGTGGAAACGGATGTTCTTAAAGTCCTGTTGCGCCATCTGGAGCATGAAGTTGCTCTCCGCCAAGAAGACGTCGCGGCCGTCCTTGTCCTTGGCCATATACTGGACTTTACGTTTTTTGAACTCCGAAAGTTCCGCCTCGTCGTCACTCTCAATCCAGCAGGCCTTGTAGAGAGATAGCCCCTCGTAGCGGCACTTTGCGCCATACTCGTGCAGAAGCCTGTACTCTATGACCTCAAATTGGAGAGCCCCGACGGTGCCGATTATCTTCCGCCCGTTAAACTGGTGCGTGAAGAGCTGCGCCACGCCCTCATCCATCAGCTGGTCAACACCCTTCGCGAGCTGCTTGAA
>JAFPDB010000216.1 GCA_017390085.1 Bacteroidales bacterium
ATTCTTCCCGAGATTTAATTTCTTTTTTCCAACTCGTACTTTTCGTTTTGCTGGGGGGGGGGGGAGGAGGGCGTAGATGTCGCGCAAAATGAATCATCCTCTTCCCTTTTTCAACCAAGCAACGTCAATTTACCCGCTCGGGATTGTATATTTGTCTTCCGATTAAGTTTTAGCAACGCAACCCCCAGACAATTGTGAATAAACTTCTGCCCCTTCTCCTGACGTTTCTCTTCTTGGCACCCATGACGTCAGAGTCTCAAATCGTAAAGCGCGAAAGGCCAGAGGGGGAGAGGCCGAAAATCGGTCTCGTCTTGAGTGGCGGCGGAGCCAAGGGTTTGGCCCACATCGGCATCCTGAAGGCCATCGACCGGGCGGGCCTCAACATCGACTACATCGCCGGCACGAGTATGGGGGCCATAGTGGCCGCCATGTACGCCAGCGGCTACAGTGCCGAACAAATTGAGCTGATAAGCCGCGAGACCAAATGGATGGAGCTCATCAACAGCCGCCCGCGACTCAGAGACATAAGCATCGAGGAGAAAGACGAGTTCGACAACTACCTGATTGTCATACCCATGAAAGGCCTCTCGCCGCAAGTCAACACGGGCATTTTCTCCCCCTACATGGTCAAGTTGCGCCTTCAGGAGGTCTTCTACCCGGTCTACAAGGTTGATGATTTCAACCAATTGGACATACCCCTCAGGTGCATCGCCACCGACGTCGCCAATGGCGAGGCCGTGGTGCTCGACAAAGGCGACCTCGCCTTCGCCACCCGCAGCAGCATGGCAATCCCGGGCGTCTTCGCCGCCACGGAATATAACGGCACCAAACTCGTCGACGGCGGCATCGTGCGCAACTTCCCCGTCCGCGACGTCATCGACATGGGGGCGGACTACGTCATCGGCGTCAACCTCTTCTCCGGACTTACGCCAGCCGAAAAGATGGGCAACATTATCGACGTGACCATGCAGATAACCAACTTCCGCGACGCCGCCGACCTCAAGGAGGAAAAGGCAGCTTGCGACATGGTCATCGAGCCCGACGTGTCGAGGTTCAACGCCGCCAGCTTCGACGCCCAAGACACCATTTTGGCCATTGGAGACGAGACGGGAGCTGACTTCGAACCCCTTTTCCGCCAACTCGCCGACTCGCTCCACACCGCCTTCGGAGTCCCCTACGCAAAAGGGGGGCGGATGAAGCCCTACGACCCGCAGGTCCGAGTCGTGGGTTTCGATTTCGACGGCTTTGAGCACACCAACCGAAAACTCCTCGTCCACGCCCTCGACATACACGCCGGCCACTTCTACCGCCCCACCGACTTCACCGAGGCCATCAGGCGCGCCATGTCGACGGGCTATTACCAAAACCTCGACTACCAGCTTGAGCCGGTGGGCGAATATGGCAACGACGTGATTTTCAGGTGCCACGTGGCCGAAAACCCCAAGGCCTTTTTCAAAGTCGCCCTCTCCTACAACACCTTCACCAACGCCTCCATCCTCGTCGACTATCAGCGCCGAAGCCTACTGGGACGGCTCTCGACAACAGACTTCAAACTGGCCATCTCCAAGAATTTCCGTTTCCGATTCCGTAACAGGACCCTCTTTGGCGTGAAGGACAACTATTACATCGACCTCGAATATGACCATTCGCGCTTTGAGGTCCCTACCTACGACGACTACTCCATCTCGAGCAACATC
>JAFPDB010000217.1 GCA_017390085.1 Bacteroidales bacterium
GAATCTACCTGACCCCAAATGACAGCTTCGTCACCATCGACTTCGACCGCGCCAAACTCTTGCTCTCACTCGAAGAGTTCACCGGCAACGCCTCCGCCATCAAAGACTCGCTTCAAAACGTCGAGATAATACAGTCCGGCGACCTTATCGACATCTCCGGCTACATGTCGTCGCGCGTCACCATCCGCTCCAAGAACAACGGCGTCGACACGAGCGTCGACTTCTTCTTCATCCCCTTCGGTTGTGACAAAAACTGCGGCCAAACCGAGCCCATCAACCTTAACGTCAACTCCCAATTGCCGAGGCTCCCCGGCCTCATGACCGCAATGAACGTCAAGTTCGACGACAGCAACATCATGCTGGTAATCAAAGACGTCAAGCCGACCGAAGGCATCGACAGAAGCGAATTCGAACGCCCCAGAGGCTACATCGAGGCTTCGCGCCACGACCTCATGGCACTGAGCGACCTCATGCTGAACTAAGTCAAGCGACACCCCACGCCCATATAATCATTTGCAACATACTCCCCCCCGCACAATGGCAAAAAAGGCCGATAAGAGCAT
The DNA here is from genome assembly GCA_017390085.1 of Bacteroidales bacterium. Taxonomy (GTDB): domain Bacteria; phylum Bacteroidota; class Bacteroidia; order Bacteroidales; family Marinilabiliaceae; genus W3P20-009. Next base: position 564 of record JAFPDB010000217.1, read on the forward strand.
CAACGAAAACCAAACAGAAAACACCGTCCCGCGTTCAAGATTCCTAATCGGCATGGCGCTGATTTTCTCAGGAATCCTCCTCTTCATAGCCCTCGGCGCCTTCATAATGACGGGGGGAGCCGACCGAAGCATTTTCGACCTCCCACTTTTCGACCTCTTCACAAACCCCGACATCGAGACCCGCAACCCGCTCGGTAAACTCGGGGCCTGGGTGGCCGATATGCTCGTCACAGACGGGGTCGGACTCATGGCCATTTTCATCCCTTGGCTCATTGCCGCAAGCGGTCTCTACGTCATGGGCGTCAAGAGAGTCTCACTCCCTCGGCAATTGGCCTACTGCATCAGCTTCGCAATTTGGGGGAGCATCGCGCTCGGATTCGCCACAGCCAAACTATCCGACCAAATCTACCTCCTCATGGGGGGCGCCCACGGTCATTTCATGGCCAAATGGCTCAGCAGCGCCATAGGCCCGGTCGGCACCTTCGCCCTACTCGCCACAATACTCCTCGGCTTCTTGGCTACGAAAAATGAAGCCCTACGCTCAAAAACGATAGCACTTCTCCAAAAAATCCACATCAACATCCCCAACATACCTCTCACCACCGACGAGGGCACAATCCCCCCAGCCCCCGACGGCAAAGGTGAACAAGACGACGACGCCCCAACCACAGTCACACCCTCGACCGACGACGGCCGACAAGACGACGGCACCCCCGACGAAAACGCCAAGCCCGACGAAAACGCCAAGCCCGACGAGACGCGGAACACTGCCACCACAGACGACCTGGTCATAGAATACGCCTCAACCGACGAGACGCAGCCTGACGACAAAGCCCAGGACGCTGACGCCCAACCCGATAACGGCGAAAGCGACTTCAAGATTGTCCAAAACACCGACAAAGACGACGAGGCCTCGCCAGAAACCCTATCCCACGGCATCGACACCAAATACGACCCCACAGAGGACCTGGCGGACTACGAGTTCCCCGGCATCGACCTGCTTAAAGACTACGGCAAGCAAAACATTGAGGAGAGCCAAGAGAAGCTCTTCGAGAACAAGGACAGAATCGTCCAAACGCTCGAGAACTTCCAGATTAAAATCACATCCATCAAGGCCACAGTCGGCCCGACAGTCACGCTATACGAGATTGTCCCCGCCCCAGGAATCCGCATCTCGAAGATTAAGAACCTTGAAGACGACATAGCCATGAGCCTCGCCGCGCTCGGCATCCGCATCATGGCCCCCATCCCCGGCAAAGGCACCATCGGCATCGAGGTCCCCAACTCCAAGCCGCAGATTGTCAGTATGCAATCTGTCATCAAGTCCTCTAATTTCCAAGAGTCGCAAGCCGAACTGCCCATCGCCATCGGCAAGACCATATCCAACGAAACTTTCATCTTCGACCTCGCCAAGACGCCCCACCTCCTCGTGGCGGGCGCGACAGGCCAAGGCAAATCCGTCGGCCTGAACGCCATAATCACATCCATACTCTACCGCAAACACCCCTCGCAAGTCAAGTTCGTGCTTGTCGACCCCAAAATGGTAGAGTTCAGCGTCTATAAGTCGCTCGACAAACACTACCTCGCCAAAATTGAGAGCGGCGACGAGGCCGTAATCACAGATTTCGACAAGGTCAAGACAACCCTGCTCTCCATCAACGTCGAAATGGACAACAGGTATAGGCTTCTCGAAAAAGCCAGCGTAAGGAATCTTAAGGAGTACAACGAGAAATTTATCGACCGCCGTCTAAACCCCAACGACGGCCACAGGTTCCTGCCATACCTGATTGTCGTAATCGACGAGTTCGCCGACCTCATCATGACGGCCGGCAAGGAAGTCGAGACGCCAATAGCGCGAATCGCCCAAAAAGCGCGTGCCGTCGGAATCCACATGATTCTCGCCACCCAACGCCCTTCGACAAACATCATCACGGGCGTCATCAAGGCCAACTTCCCAAGCCGCATCGCCTTCAAAGTGGCCAGCGGAATCGACTCACGGACCATTCTCGACTCCACGGGCGCCCAAAGCCTGATTGGCCGCGGCGATATGCTCATCCTCCTCACGGGCAAGATGACCCCGACCCGAGTCCAGTGCGCCTTCATCGACACGCCCGAAGTCGAGCGAATCAACCAGCACATCGCCTCACAACGCGGCTACTCCTGCCCCTACGAGCTGCCCGACGTGACAGTCCAGTCCGACGGATCTTTCGCGGAGGCCAACGAAGGCGAACCGGGCAAACTCGACTCCAAAATCAGGGAAATCGCCCAAATGGTCGTCGAGAGCCAAATAGGCAGCACGTCGAACATCCAACGACGCTTCGAGGTCGGCTACAACCGCGCCGGCAAAATCATGGACCAGCTCGAGCGCATGGGCATCGTCTCCCCTGCCGACGGCAGCAAGCCGCGCACTGTCTACGTCCAGACAGAGGCCGAGCTCGAGAACATCCTCCAAAGATTCGGGGTTTAGCCGACCCCCAAAAAGCAGCCGACAATCAACAGACAACAACAAGCCGGGGCCTCCAAGGCCTCGCCATGCCAATGAACAAATCTTTACTTGCGCACACCCTCGCCATCATCACAGTTTGCGTTTGGGGCGTCACCTTCGTCAACACTCGCTACGCGGTCGACAGCGGGATGCACCCGACGGAGCTTTTCGTGATGCGTTTCGCCATCGCATACCTATGCATCTGGTGCTTCACGCTCTTCGCCAAAAAGAGACGCTCGCTTTGGGCCGACTCGCTCAAAGACGAGCTGATTTTCATATCGTTGGGCACCACGGGCGGCTCTGCTTACTTCACCGCCGAGAACTTCGCCGTCAAATACACGCTTGTAGACAACGTCTCTTTTATTGTTTGCACGGCCCCTCTCATCACGATAATCATCGCGCGCCTCTTCACCAAGAGCGTCCGTTTCAGCTCACGGCTTATGGCGGGATCCGTTATCGCATTGGTCGGTGTGGCGATCGTCATCTTCAACGGGCATTTCGTCTTGCAGCTCAACCCCAAAGGCGACTTCCTCGCCCTGCTGGCGGCCTTCTTCTGGGCCGTGTACAGCCTCGTGATAAAAAAAGTCTCAGGCGGACGCTACGACGCGGTGTTCATCACCCGCAAGGTCTTCGCCTATGGCATCATCACGGCCTTGCCAATCTTCTTCTTCGACCCGTGGCACGTCACGCCCGAGATGCTCTCCAAGCCTGCCCTGTTCGGAAACATAATCTACCTCGGTTTAGTGGCCTCGTTCACTTGCTTCGTCACGTGGAGCTGGGTCATCAAGACAATAGGCGCGCTCAAGACCTCCAACTATGTCTATCTTAACCCCTGTACCACGGTGATTGCCAGTGCTATAGCCCTTAATGAGCCACTGACGGCCCTCGCCATCGTTGGCTCAATTCTTATCCTCGCGGGCGTTTTCCTCGTCAACACGACGAAGCTCAGTTAGCTGCGCCACCAGCATCGCTTGCGACTACGTCCGCGGCCTAATACTCTGTCTTATCCGTTTTCGCATCCCAGGCCTTGAAGGTCTCGATGGCCTCGTCGGGGAGCATCTGCTCTTGAGGTATGGAACGCTCATTCTCGGGCAGGCTCAACTGCTTGTAAATGAACGAATCGTCGAAATTGATTCTTGCGGCGTCGGTCTTTGTGTTGCCGTAGAAAATCTTTGATATGCGAGCCCAATAAATGGCGCCAAGACACATCGGGCAAGGCTCGCACGACGTGTATATCTCAGCCCCGGAGAGGTCGAACGCACCCTCGTTACGGGCGGCATCGCGTATGGCGTTCACCTCGGCGTGAGCCGTAGGGTCGTTATTGGCAGTCACGCGATTTACGCCCCTGCCAATCACCTTTCCGTTCTTTACCACAATCGCGCCAAAAGGGCCACCGCCGTTGGCTACGTTGGTCGTGGCCATTGCTATGGCTTCGCGCATGAAATCCTCATTTCCCATTGAAGTACTCATTTTTTTGTCAGACAATGCTGTGGACAAAGGACGTTACTCTATCAATTTTGTTGTGTCGACGCCTCCAAACCACTCCCTCATTTTGACATCAGCTTTGCTCCTGATCTCAGGTGTCACGTTTGGCGATACTTTCACGTAGCAGGCAATTAGAGCCGCAAGGTCATCAGTAAAGCCAACGACGGGGATGAAATCGGGAACGAGATCCACAGGCAAGATAAAGTAGCCCAGTGCGGAAAAAAACATCACCTTGCCCCCGTCGATGTGGAGGCGGCAGTCGATGTGTAGTAGAGCAGAAGAGCGTAGTAAATCACTTTCGCCCCAGCCTTCTTGGCAACTTCTTTCACCTTGTCCCAAAATCCGGAGTCTGAAAAACTTCCCTCATAACCTCTTAGGAGCTTGTTGCCGTCAACTTTTTCTGACATAACACCGCTTTTTAGGGTTTGAAACAAATAATATAAGGATGTGAGACAGATGCCACATCTCAAGAACCTAATATAATCATTTTCACCGGAGTCGGCAACTACGCCCACAAAAAAGCCGTGACGGTTTTGACATATAAGCCCCCTTTCCCGCAAAAAATGTATCCCTGCCCACAATTTGTGCAACGCCGGCGCCGGCCTTCTTAGTTAGCTTTGCCAACAAACCCGATAGTCTCAGAATCATGAAAACAGCACTCCTGCGTGACAGCCACAGTAGGCCTCACGGCTCAATCAACGACTATGAGAGCCCAGAACACTTCACAATCGAGCATCCGCCCCATAGGCCCGCAGACGAGTCACGGCCCGTTCCTCATCACCGTAACCACCTCACGCATAGCGAATAAGTGAGAATATTGATATATTTGACTTTGAACACGCTGACGACGAGACGCGGCACACAGCGACTCCCGACATTGGCCGGAGCCTCTTCTTCGACCATCACGAGACGCAAAAACACCAAAGAGTCAATGAATTGGAGATAAACATACTGACAATGAAAAAAACACTATTAGCACTTATGGCGATCCTCTCACTCTGCCTGACCGCCAACGCGCAGAAGAAAAACGGGAAAACTCTCGTGGCCTACGTCTCGATGACGGGACGGACCGCCCAAGCCGCCCAAATCCTGGCTGAGGTGACGGGAGGCGAGCTCTATGAGGTGGAGCCAGCCGAACGGTACTCTGAGGCCGACTTGGATTGGCGCGACCAAAACTCGCGCAGCTACGTCGAAATGCACAATCTCGAATCCCGCCCAGCCCTTAAAGCCAAAAAGAACGACATTGCCGACTACAACACCATCTACCTCGGTTTCCCAATTTGGTGGAACCTCGCCCCGACACTGGTCAACTCGTTCGTCGAGGCGCACAACCTGAGCGGCAAAACCATAATACCCTTCGCCACTTCGGGCGGCAGCAAGATTGTCAACAGCGTAAGGGAGCTAAAAAAAGCCTATCCGAACCTCAACTGGCAAGACGGCATGCTCCTCAACGGCATGGACAAAGACGCCATACGCCAATTGGTTAACCGTTGACGAAAAGCCGAGCGTACTAAAAATCCCCCCCCGCCCCTGACCACGCCACCCATGGCGTTCGACCCGTAGAGCACAGACCCGGAGCCGCGCAACACCTCCACGTGGTCCACGTATTCGGTCTCGTAGATGTCCGCCACATGGTGTGAGAAGATGCCGGCGAACTGGGGTTGACCGCCAACCATCATCAGCACGCCGCTTGTTGGGCGGCATGTGGCCATAGATTGGGTAAACAAGCCCATATCGTCGGCCTCGACCTCGAACCGCCCTTGCTTCATGAGTTGCCGGACGCTCAGCAGCTCGGCACCTTCGCCCGCCAATTGGCGCGCCACGCAGAGGCAGTTGCCCGTTCCTGTGAAATAGAGGATTGCGCGTTTCGTGGGCCTTTCGGCACACGACGCCAAGGCGAACACTCCAGAGCTTGCGGCCGCCACGCCCCCCCCCCACTCGTTTGAGCGCGCTACGTCGCGAAATCTAATACTCATTGTCCATTTTTATTGCCTTTTTGTCAACCTTTTCGGCAAATGTAATCACTACTTGGCTCATCTCCCCTACCCGAAACACAAATTGGATTACCTTTCGCGAGGACTCGCCCGCCATTGCGGACGGAGACGACTAAACGGAAGCCCGACTGTTAAGAATCGCGCATCAACAAAAAAAATTGATTAAGAACCTCGTAATAATCATTAATACACTTCGTTATTTAATTAGGCGTTAGTAAATTAGCGACGTTTTTGGAAATGCCATACACTAAACTCGGCTTTCAAAAACCCTCTACCCTATAATGAAACTACTCATAATTAACGGTCCGAACCTCAACCTCCTGGGAGTCAGGGAACCTGGCATCTACGGAAGCCGCAACTTCACCGACTACCTCAACGACCTCAAGAAAGAGTTCCCCGACGACGAAATTTCCTATTTCCAATCCAACCACGAGGGCGCAATAATCGACCAACTCCACTCGGTTGGCTTCGGCCAAGTCGACGGCATCGTCCTCAACGCGGGCGCCTACACCCACACGTCCGTCGCCATAGCCGACGCCATATCCGCAATCAAAACGCCCGTCGTCGAGGTCCACATCAGCAACATCAACAAGCGCGAGGATTTTCGCCACCACTCCTTCCTCACGCCCGTATGCGTGGGCATCATAGCCGGCTTCGGATTGGATTCGTACCGCCTCGGCCTCGAGGCTTTGAAAGCCAAAGCCCAATAATCAAGAGAAAAAACTAAGGACACAATATATTAACAAGTAACCGATGACTAAGAAACTCACCAAGATCGTCACAACTATCTCC
>JAFPDB010000218.1 GCA_017390085.1 Bacteroidales bacterium
CGGAAGTCGTCGACGGAAGCATTGCCTACGACAAGGCGCAACTCCACCTCGTGGCCGACGACGAGACCTCGGGCCCTTGCCTCAAGTTCAGCCTGACCGACGAAGCCAACGGAATCGTCAACCGCGTCGTGACCGTCGACGTCGAGAACCGCCTCGGAACAATCGACGGCCTGAACCCTGAGACGGAATACAACTTCAGCGTCACCACACGCGACGCCTCGGGCAACACATCCGCCCCGCAGTCCTTGCGACTGACCACGGCGAGCCGCGCGTCGGAATGCATGGCGTCGTTCGGACACTTTACCTGCGGGTCCGACGACTGCAAGAAAATCAGCGTCACAATCAAATACGACGCCGCGCAGGGTGTGACCTACACCATGAAGACGCTCGAAGATTCCGAGCTCGACTATGCCGAGGTCTGCATCGTCAACTACGGCGCCCACCCCATGACCATCTCCGACGACAAACGTTCGGCCACCTACACGCATGGCGACGCCCCCGAAAACGAGGTCTTCCAATCATTCTTCCTCTACTCGACGACTGAAATGCCGGGCAACGAGCAGACGGCCGACGGATGGGCTGACTACGGGCGAATGATGTACTACAAGGTGTGCGACTGCAACTCCACTGCCTTAGCCGCGCCCATTGAGAATCGCGCCAATGTGGAGGCCTTCCCCACTGTCGCATCCACTGCCCTCACACTCCAGTCCGACGAGCCGATGGGCGAATACCGCCTCTTCGCCATTAGCGGCGGCGAGGTTATGCGTGGCAACATGGGCGGCACGTCGCTCGCCACCGTCAATGTCACGTCGCTCGCCAAAGGCTCCTACTTCATTCACGTCCAGACCGCCTCCGGCTCCGGAATCGTAAGGTTCATGAAGAAGTAGCCCCCGTGTCGCGCCTCACGAAGACGCTGCAAGACAAATACGAGGCCGCCGCCATTCGACATCTGTCGGGTGGCGGCGGCGCTATTGTTAGTCACAAAGTCCGATACTCTTACAATCTCTCGTGAGCCTGGCGGGCTATGACGTCGAGCTGCTGCTCGCGAGTCAAGTCGATGAACTTGACGGCGTAGCCCGAGACGCGGATCGTGAAGTTGGCATACTCCTCCTTCTCGGGGTGCTCCATGGCGTCCTTGAGCTTATCGACTCCGAAGACGTTGACGTTGAGGTGGTGGGCCCCATTGTTGAAGTAGCCGTCCATCACGCCAACGAGCGTATTGGCGCGTTCCTCGTCGTCGTGGCCGAGAGCCTCAGGGCAGATGGTCTGCGTGTTCGAGATTCCGTCGAGTGCGTACTCGTAGGGGAGCTTCGCAACCGAATTGAGCGACGCGAGCAGGCCGCTCTTCTCAGCGCCGTAAGACGGGTTGGCGCCCGGGGCGAGTGGAGTGCCGGCGCGGCGCCCGTCGGGCAGGTTGTTGGTGTATTTGCCGTAGACGACGTTCGACGTGATGGTGAGAATCGAGGTCGTAGGCTCGCTATTGCGGTAGGTGTGGTATTTCTTAATCTTGCCGAGGAAAGTCTTAAGAAGCCATACGGCAATCTCGTCGGCGCGGTCGTCGTCGTTGCCGTAGCGCGGGAAGTCGCCCTCGGCCTTGAAGTCGACGGGGAAGCCCGTCTCGTCGCGGATGATTCTGACCTTCGAGTACTTGATCGCGCTGATTGAGTCCACCACATGGCTGAAGCCCGCGATGCCCGTGGCGAATGTGCGGCGCACGTCTGTGTCGATGAGAGCCATCTCTGCGGCCTCGTAGAAATACTTGTCGTGCATGTAGTGGATGAGGTTCAGCGTCTTGACGTAGATGCCGGCCAGCCAGTCCATCATGACGTCGAAGCGGGGCATGAACTCCTCGTAGTCGAGGTAGTCGCCCTTAATCGGGCGCATCCGGGGGCCGCACTGCTCGCGGCTCTTAGCGTCCTCGCCGCCGTTGATGGAGTAGAGCAGGCACTTGGCCAGGTTGGCGCGCGCTCCGAAGAACTGCATCTCCTTGCCCGTCTGGGTGGCCGAGACGCAGCAGCAGATGCTGTAGTCGTCGCCCCATACGGGACGCATCACGTCGTCGTTCTCGTACTGGATGCTGCTGGTCTTGACCGAGACCATGGCGGCGAATTTCTTGAAGTTCTGCGGCAGGCGGCTGCTGTAGAGCACCGTGAGGTTTGGCTCGGGCGATGGGCCCATGTTGATGAGCGTATGGAGGAATCGGTAGTCGTTCTTTGTGACCATCGAGCGGCCGTCCTGGCCGATGCCCGCCACTTCGAGTGTCGCCCACACGGGGTCGCCGCTGAAGAGCTGGTTGTAGCTCGGGATGCGCGCGAACTTGACCATGCGGAACTTCATGACCATGTGGTCGACAAGTTCCTGGGCCTCCTGCTCCGTGAGGGTGCCGTTGGCCATGTCGCGGGTGATGTAGATGTCGAGGAATGTGGAGACGCGGCCCACCGACATCGCGGCGCCGTTTTGGGTCTTGACGGCGGCGAGGTAGCCGAAGTAGAGCCACTGGAAGGCCTCGCGGGCGTTCTTGGCGGGAGCCGAGATGTCGAATCCGTAGGTGGAGGCCATCTCTTTCATGCCCTTGAGGGCCTTGATCTGCATGGCCACTTCCTCGCGGAGGCGTATCACCTCGTCAATCATGCCTTGGTCGCCAATGTTGTCGAGGTCCTTCTGTTTCTCCGCGATGAGGAAGTCGATGCCGTAGAGCGCCACGCGGCGGTAGTCGCCCACGATGCGGCCGCGGCCGTAGGTGTCGGGCAGGCCCGTCAGGATGTGGTTGTGGCGGACGCTCTTCATCTCGGCCGTGTAGGCGTCGAAAACGCCGTCGTTGTGCGTCTTGCAGTATTTGGTGAAAATCTCGTGAATCTTGTCGGATGGCTGGTATCCGTAGGTGGTGCAGGCCTGCTCAGCCATCTTGATGCCGCCGTAGGGCATGAAGGCGCGTTTGAGGGGCTTGTCGGTCTGGAGGCCGACAACCTTCTCGATGTCTTTGGTGCCGTCGCCAATGTAGCCGGGGCCGTAGGCCGTGAGGCTGGAGACTACTTCGGTCTCCATGTCGAGCACTCCACCCTTGGCGCGCTCCTCTTTCTGGAGCTGCTGGAGCATTCCCCAGAGCTTCGTCGTGGCCTCTGTCGGGCCTGCCAGGAATGAGTCGTCGCCATCGTAGGCGGTGTAGTTGTTCTGAATGAAATCGCGAAGATTGACTTCGTCGCGCCATTTTTTTCCTTTGAAGCCGTTCCAGGCCTCAACGTTGACGTCTGCCATTTTTTCTTGATTCTGACTATGTGAGAGTGTAGTGTGATTTGCTAATCATGATAAGGACGGCCTGAAAATGCAGTGGCGCTGCGCGGCCTTTTTTACATTGTTTGAGTGTCCTTTACTGTTTTTGTTATTTAGACCTTATAAAAACAATACAAAGTTAGCCCTTTAAATATTTCTACCAATAGATAACTAAAGGGATTTTACAGCCGCGTTACGAATGTATTATAATGCTCTTTATAAGTGGTTGACTAATAATAACTTACTATATCTATAAACCCATGGTTAGCACTCTTGTCCCGCACTCGTTGTCAGTAAAAAGCAGACTATGTCCGTCATACATTGAACTCCGTGACAAAAAGCTCAGTTCTATGTTTGAAAACAAACAAAGCCTCCGTAAAATGGACAATTTGCGCCTGTTTCCCAATTGTTAAAAAATAAGGAAAGCCCGTCAACCCGCGCACTTGGTTCTTGCGCACGGGCTGGCGGGCTTAGGGGCTTCGCCTACACCCTATTTGCGGGCCAAAGCCTCCTCAATCGCCGCGGCGTAGGCCTCCTCTTTGGGGTTGCGGGCCAAAATCGTGCCGTCGGCCCCGATTATGAATGTCGACGGGATGGAGCGCACGGCATAGTCGGCCGCAGCCGAACAGCGCCACCCCTTCAGGTCCGACAGCTGGGGCCACGTGAGGCCGAGGCTCCCGATGGCGTTGACCCACGCCGCGCTGTCGGAGTCGAGCGACACGCCCACAATCTCAAGGCCTTGGCCCCTATATTTGTCGTAGAGGCTCACGAGCGTCGGGGCGAAGCGGCGGCAAGGCCCGCACCACGATGCCCAGAAGTCCAGGATGACGACTTTGCCCTGCCCAGCGAAATCGCTCAGCCTGCGCGTAGTGCCGTTGGGAGTCTCCATCTCGAAGTCCACGAACTGGTTGCCCTCGGCCACGGCCTTCATCGCCTTGAGCATCTGGCTGAGCCTCGTGGCCGTAGGGTCCGCGGTAAGCTCGACGGGCACTTTGGCCAATATGGTGTCCAGTTGTTCCAAGTTGAGGCCGTAGGCCACCCTGTTGAGGGCGTAGATGCCGAGAGGCGACCCGATGTGGGCGTTCGCCACGTCGACCGTCGCGGCAGTGTAGAGTTCGTAGAGGCTGTCGCCCTTGGCGTCGAGGGCTTTAGCGGCCTCCGCGGAGATGGTGTCGGATTTCATGAGGGTGTAAACCTCTTTGAGCTGCTCGTCGAGCGCGTCCCTTGTCTCCCTCAGTGCCTGCAAGGCGTCGTTTGACGGTGTGCCGCCAATGTTGCCGTCATTGTCGGGGGCAAAGGTCGCGACGACTTTGCCGGGCTCCAGGATCATAACCTGCTGCCGGCGTGGCGCGTCGGCTGCCGCCCCGACTATGCTGAGGGTGCAGATGCGCGCCGTGTCGACGTCGCGCGTGATTAAGAACGAACCGTCGGGGCCGATGCCGACTTTGGCAATCTGACGGCCCCAGTTGTCGGTCAGGGCGACGCTGTCGCCTTCGGCGGCATGGCTCGCTGCGCCCGAGATTAGGCATTTGCCGCCTTCGCCCGCGCACGCCGCGAGTAGGGCGGCCGCGGAAATTAGGAATGGGCTCTTTTTCATCGTGGTTATCTTTAGAGGTTGGTATGTGTGTGTTAGGGTCGTGATTCTCATTTGCCGCGCTTCCGCTCATAGAAGAACTTCCATAGTGGCGCGACCATCGTGGCCTGCACAATCTGTTGTGTGGCAAGCAGATGCAGCACCTCCTCCTCGTCCATCAGCACGACGTCTATGTCTTCCGTCGGCTCCTGATGGGCGTCGCGGGTCCTGACGACGTTGCGGGCAATGTAGGTGTGCGTCATGTTGGTCATCGAAGTGCCGTTGGGCGACGTCGTGACGAACTTTTCCCATTCGCCACCCTCGTAGCCCGTCTCCTCGCTCAACTCGCGGCGTGCCGCCTCCAATGGGGCCTCGCCCCTCTCCGCAGTGCCGGCGCAAATCTCGTAGGCCGTGAAGCCCATGGCGTGGCGGTATTGGCGCTCCATGACGAACTTGCCGTCGGTCGTTATGGCTATGACGTTCACCCATTCGGGGTATTCAAGTACCCAATAATCGGGTATTTCCACTCCGTTCGGCTGGCGGACGTGGTCGCGGCGAACGGTGAGCCACGGCTCGCGCAAGACGTAGTCGCTACGCAGGATTGTCCACCGTTTGGGGTCAATAGATTCGGTCTTCATAATAATCCAAATGTAGCTAATTTTCTTGTTGCCAATACAATGACTGACTACCTTTGCCATAGCCTCGCGAAATGAGGCGGCATCGAAAAAAATGAAACACCCATCACTGACGCCACCGCCTGCCGGGCCGGTCTTGCTGCACGCCTGTTGCGCGCCATGCTCTTCGGCCATTGTCGAGTGGATGCTCGCCAACGGCGTCAAGCCCACAATTTATTACTACAACCCCAACATCTTCCCCTTCGAGGAGTACGTCCGCCGGCGCGACGAGAGCCGCCGTCACGCCGAGGCGCAAGGCCTCGAGTGGGTCGAAGGCCCCTACGACCACGAGGCGTGGCTTGCCGAGGTCGATGGCCTCGAATCTGAGCCGGAACGCGGGCGGCGGTGCCTAAAGTGTTTCGCCATGCGACTCAGCCGCGCCGCCGAGGCCGCCAAGCTGATGGGCTGCGGGTGCCTGACCACGACCCTCGCATCCTCGCGCTGGAAGAGCCAAGCTCAAATCGACGAGGCGGGGCGCGAGGCCGAGGCCGCGACGGGCGTCGTCTTCTGGCATCAGAACTGGCGAAAGGACGGGCTTAGCGAGAGGCGCGCCGCCCTGCTACGCGAGTTCGGCTTCTACAACCAGCTTTACTGCGGATGCGAGTTCAGCATGAACAATAAGCCTCAAAAAGGGTCCGAATGACAACTCTACGCAACATACTTCTGGCGATGCTACTCATGGCGTCTGCGGCTTGCGAGCGCGACTTCTCTTCCGCCCCGGCAATGGGCGACCTCACCTTTTCGGCCGACACCGTTTCCTTCGACACCATATATGCTGGATTCGCCACACCAACCGCCCGCTTCACACTCCGCAACCATGGCGACAACGACCTGACTATAAGCTCCATCCGGCTCGCAGGAGGCGAAGATTCGCCCTTTGCGGTCAACATTGGCGGCACGTCTTCCCACTTGGCGGAGAACGTCCGGCTGGCGCACGGCGACAGCCTCTACATCTTCGTTTACGCGCGCACTCCACGCTCCGCCGACGGCAGGGCGTTGACCACTATTGCCGACCAGATTATTGCCGAGGGGGGCGGCAACACGTGGCGGACTGTTCTCCAGGCCGTGGTCCTCAACGTCTGCCGTGTCGGCGACACCATCGCGTCCGATACCCAATGGCTCTGTGACACGATACCCTACTTGGTGCAAGACACGCTGCGCGTCATGCCAGACGCCCGCCTCGCCGTGGGCCCTGGCGTAACGATTCTGATGCAATCTGGCGCGGCGATTCACGTCGAGGGCAAGCTCATCTTGGCGGGCGACGTGGCGCGCCGCTCGCGGGTTATGCCCTTGAGGCAGGACAACTTTTATGAGGACATTCCCGGCCAATGGGGGAGTATACGTGTGACCGCGGGTGGCGAGGCCTCGCTCGTCATGACCGACGTGGCGTGCCCGACCGACGGCATCGTGGTCGACTCCGCTGCCTCGCTATCGGCCGACGGGCTGTGGCTACGCGACGTGTCTCACTCAGCCATCGCCGCCCGGCGCGCCACGTTGCGTCTCGTCAACACGCTCATCACCAATAGCGGAGGCGAGTCGCTAAGGATTGAGGGAGGCGACGCCCGGCTGGCCCACGTCACCATTGCCAACTACTTCTCTTGGGACGCCCGGCGCGTCTGCGCCCTCTCCGTCAGCCGGGCCGACAGCGCGGATGCTACGCGCGTCGAGGTTGTCAACAGCATCGTCGTGGGCAACCATAGCCCGGAAGTTGAGGTCGACTCAGTCGCGGGAATAGCCACTTTCAGAGGCTCGCTCATCAGGGCGGACAAGAAGAAAGTGCAGGCTTTTGAAGAGTCTTTTATCGGCTGTCAAACGGCATCCGAAGCCTACTTTAATGACCGGGGGGCGCTCGACTACCACCTCTCGGCAAAGTCCGCGGCAGTAGGGTTGGGCGTGGTCGAGGGCGCAATCGCCGCCCCGACGGATTTTGAGGGGAGCGCACGCATGACCGCAGACACCATTCAGGCGGGAGCGTTTCAAAGCATCAGATATTGAACATACTTGACAATATGACAACAAGACGATTGGGGCTTATGCTGACCCTTGTGGCGGCAGCCCTCGCATCATGCTCAACCCCGCGCGGAGTAGCTGGCACGGCTTCGGGCGACCGGGCCGACACGCTCGTCGTGATGAGCTACAACATCGAGAACTTTTTCGATCCCGACGACAATCCGCGAAAGAACGACGACGACTTCACGCCCGACGGCTCGTACCATTGGAACGAGACGCGTATGCGTCAGAAGGCCAAGCGACTCGCGCAAGTCATCCTCTCCTCCAACGGTTGGCACACGCCCGACGTCGTAGGCCTTTGCGAAGTCGAGGGGCCTGACTCCACAGGGCTGTCGGCGGCCAACCTGCTCGTGAGCTACGGGAGCCTGTCGACTCGGACGCTACACTATAAGCCAGTCTGTTTCCCTACCCCCGACCGTCGAGGGATTGCCACCGCGCTCGTCTATAATGACGACACCCTCGAGCCGCTCGCGCTCGCCAACTTGAGCGTCTCGTCCGATTCGCTCGACCTCTTCACGCGCGACATCCTCTACGCCAAGATGCGCACGCGCCGCGGCGGGGCTGTCTTCCATTTCCTCGTGAACCATTGGCCGTCGAAGTTTGGGGGCGCCGAGCGGACAATCCCGCTCCGCGGCTTCGTGGCCCGCAAGACGCGCCACGTTTGCGACTCCATTCTCGCCACCGAGCCCGATGCGCGCATCGTCCTGATGGGCGACTTCAACGACGTGGCTACTGAGCCTTCGCTCGTCGACGACCTTGGCGCGAAAATCCTTTGCGACACGTGTCTCTTGCGCAACCTCACTGCCGATACGCCAGACTTCTCCTATAAATACCGCGGCGTATGGAGTACGATTGACCACATCATCGTGACGCCGGCCGTATGTCTCAAGGGGCGACCGCAGTTCAGCGTCGTCAAGCTCGACTTCCTGCTCGAGCCTGACGACCGCAACACGGGGCTCAAACCGCGCCGCACTTATATCGGTCGCCGATACAATGATGGCGTTTCGGACCACCTCCCCGTGATGGTCAAGATTGCCTATTGATCTGCTCGACTGCGCGCTATCCCCTCCCCCCCGAAAAAAGGGACGGCATGGGAAAACACTTTCGTTTTCCCATGCCGTCCTTTTTTATTTCTTGACTCGCCTATTGCTTCTGCGGAAGGTTTTTGTCTTCAATCAACGAAGCCCCTGCGGCCGCCGTTGCTGGGGCTATAAACAGGGCCAAATAGCTGCCGATTATGGGGATGAACATCAGGAGCGTGAAGGGGAGGCCTATGCCGACGAAAAGAGACTTGTTAGCGACGGCGTAGTTGAGGGCCTGGCCTGCCGAGCGGCCTGAGCGTTCGAGGGCGTAGTCGGAAAACGACGCCCCGTAGAAAAAGGCGTAGACCATGATGCTCAGGACCGGGGCTACGACTCCTACTACGGGGATGAAACTCAATATGAAAATCAGAATCAGGCTGCAAACCTGGCAGAAAGCGTAAAGCAACGAGACCATAACGCCTCTCCCAACGCTTTTGACAACCGACATGAACGAATCGCGGGGGATGGCATGGCCGGCCGCCGCCCACATCTTGTCCGAGACGATGCTCAGCAGGGGGCTCAGGAGTATCAATATTATCGCGCCGCCAACGAGGCACATCAGGCACATGACCACAAGCCAAATGACGACAGCCGACAGCCCGCTCGCCACGGTCAGAACGAACTCTGGCAACCAATCCACATTGGCCGCCAAGTCGGACAGCCACGTCATGACGGCGCCCTTGACTTGTGTGGACAAGAAGCCGCTGAGCGAGAAGCTGCCGAAGAGGAACAACAGGCAAATGCCCAGAATGACGAAGTAGACCCATAGGCCTACGGTGCCGCCCACGGCTCCAATGGACTTGAATACGGCCTTCAGCCCGTCGAAAAACGTCAGCCTCCCCGAGCTACTCATGGCCGACCTCCTCTCCAATTAGCGTGGCCGGAGTGGTGCGGACAATCCTGACGCTGACAACGTCGCCCACCTTGTGGCCCGAGGCGGGGAACACTACCGCCTTGTTCTGCTGGTTCCGCCCCATGAGGTCCGACGCGCTGCGACGCGAACGGCCTTCGACGAGGACGTCGAAAACCTTGCCCTCGTCGCGCTCGTTGCTCTGTTGGGAGAGCCGGCCTTGGAGGGCGATAATCTCCTGAAGCCTGCGGTTTTTGACCTCGGGCGGCACGTCGTCTTTCATGTTGCGGCTGGCGAACGTGCCGGGGCGCTCGGAATATTGGAACATGAACGCGCTGTCGAAACCAGCCCACTCCATGAGGCTGAGCGTCTGCTGGTGATCCTCTTCCGTCTCGCCGCAAAAGCCGCAAAAGACGTCTGTCGAGAGTCCGCAATCCGGTATTATGCGGCGTATGGCCTCGATGCGGTCCATGTACCACTCGCGGGTGTAGCGCCGGTTCATGCTTTTGAGCACGCGCGAACTGCCGCTCTGCA
>JAFPDB010000219.1 GCA_017390085.1 Bacteroidales bacterium
GGTATTTCTCCTTGACTACCTTATAGTTATATATTGCCTCCTTAATCTGCCCCATGGCGACGTAGGCTCTCGCCTTCT
Organism: Bacteroidales bacterium; assembly: GCA_017390085.1. Lineage (GTDB taxonomy): Bacteria > Bacteroidota > Bacteroidia > Bacteroidales > Marinilabiliaceae > W3P20-009. The sequence goes on from JAFPDB010000219.1 coordinate 79, forward strand.
CGAAATAGGCGTTGTCGACGTAGATGGACTTGGGGTATTTGGCAATAAGGTCGTCGAGCTCAGCAATCTTGCCCTGATAGTCGTTTAGCAAGCCGAGGCAGATACCCTTTTGCAACATCGAGTAGCCACCCTGTGCTGTGGAAGTCGACTTGGCGAGGTCGTAATACCCAATCGCGCCACTGAAATCGCGGCTCACGTAGAGGCAGTCGCCAATCCTGTTATACGCGTCGGCTTGTATGTTGACGTTGTCCTTGCCGTTCGAGAGCGACACGTATTTGACGAACCAGCGGCGGGCGTTGGGGTAGTCCTTCTTATTGTAATATGTGTAGGCCACATTGTAGTGGGCCGGGGCGAACTCGCTTACCTCGGCCGCCTGATATGAGTTGATGAAAGCCAAGTACTTATCGCGGGCAGATTCAATGTCTTTCTTTGAGTAGAGGCACTCGCCCTGCCAGAAGTAGGCCCTCGCCTTTAGTTTGACGTCGTAATCGCCATATTTGAGCGAGTGTTCGAGAAAGCTCTCCGCGCCGTCGATGTCCTCATTGCTGTACAGCTCCATGGCGTGGAAGAACGCGAGCCTCTGCATGGCCTGATAGAGCTTCAGGTCCTTATGCTTTATCTTCTCCATCGTCGCGAGGGCCTGCTTATAGTTCTTGGTGTATATAAGGGCCTGGCCGATAAGGCTGTACGTCTCGTCGCGGTGGACGGTCTGGGGGTAAAGGTCGAGGTATTCTACGAAGGAGGAGATTATGTCGTCGAAAGGGGAGAAGTTCAGCTCGAAGGCCAATTTGAGCTTATTGAAATGCGAATCGTCGGCAATGGCTTTGTCAAACTTATAGCGCGACGCGGCATCGAAGGCCGTTCTCGCCCTCTTCTTGTCGCCAATCTGGATGCAGCATGCCGCCAAATTGTAATAGGCGTTTTGGGCCATGGCGTCGTCGGCCGAAGTCACTTTGGAGAGGTTTGTGGCCGCCTTAGAGTAGTTGCCGGTGTTGTAGTATGAGAGGCCGATGTGGTAATAGTCCGCGCGGATTAGCTTGCCGCCCGGCATTGCCGGAATCTTATCGTAAGAAGCCAAGGCGTCTTTGTACTCGCCAAGCATGAAATGGCTATCCGCCACTATGCGCATCATCTCGGCAGCCTTATTGCCGTTTTGGTTCGCCAATGGTTGGGCGTATCGGAGCGCTTCGGTGTAGTGGCCCTGCATATACATGATGTGTGCAATGTAGTACGATGCCGCCGTATGGAAGCCGTTGTCTTTCTCCAGCTCCAGGAATATGGGGAGGGCGGCGTCGATGTTGCCGTTCTCGTAGAGTACGTGGGCGCGGTAGTAGGAGACGGCCGTAGCATACTCTCCCTCCTCGCCCCTAATCTTATTGAATTGGGCTATCGCCAAGTTATGCTTCCCCTGGTCGAAATAGCAGTAGCCGCGCTTGAAGATGAGCGGCACACGGTTTCTGGGGCTCACTTCGGTCTCCTTGGACTTCTCGAACCACGTCAAGGCCTTCTTCACTTTCCCTTTGGAGAGGAGGTAGTCGCCCGTATGGTATTGGGCGTCAGCCCTGTGGCTATTCTCTTGATTGGAATTCTGAAAGTCCTCCAATAGCCGTCGGGCGTCAAGATTGTTGCCCATCTTGGCAGAAAGTGACTCGTAATATTGCGCATCCTCGAGCAGTACCGCCGGGGCGTCAGTAGAATGGTCTTTCTGGAAATCTGCGAACTCGGCACGCGCCGCGCCGTAGAGGGCCGCGTCGAAAAGCGACATCGCGTGTTCGAATTGCACGTCGGGCTCGATAACGGCCCTTGTAGACTGCGCTGCCGCCTGCGGTGCCAAGCAAAGGAGCAAAGCCAGCACCCGTAAGTCTCGTCTCATCAATTGATTCGGAATTTGTGGCGTAAAGATAGTAAAAAATGAAAAACCTAACTTTACGCCATGATTCTGCGTTATAACCCTACCTGCGAGTTGGCAATTCGTCAGGACCGAATGACATACACTCCCCCACAAATCCTCGCCAAGATGGAGAGCGACCTCGCCCCGCTGATGGCGTTCCTCTCGACGGATAGCGACAAGATTATAGGCTCTGAGCCGGACCCCGGGCTGCGCGGGGCATTGCTCCGCGCGGGGCATAGCGCCAATTTCATTTCCGAGAACGAGGCGACGGGCCTCGTCAAGCGCGGCGAAGCCCTCCGCCCTTGGGGCGAGAGCCGTGCCCTCTTTGCCAAATTCGGACTTGCGGACAAGGCCAGGGCGTGGGACTTGAGGGAGACGCTCTCGCGCAAAACGTCGGTCTACGTCGAAAATGCTGCGCAAGAGGCGTTGGGCGAGACCTCGGCGGCCGCCCCGACAATTGCGCATGAGGCTTCGCGACTCGCCAATTGGGGCGGACAGGTTGCGATTAAGAGCCTGTGGAGCGCGGCGGGGCGTGGGGTGAGGTTCTTTAGTTTAGAGGCTGAGCGAGATGCAGCGCACGCCTTTGCCGAGCAATGCGTCAGGTCCGACGGGGCTGTCGTTATTGAGCGAAAGCTTGACCGAATCGCGGAGCTGTCGTTTCTTTTCGAACGCTCTTCAAACGGCGTTCGATACCTTGGGGCGAATGCCTACCGCAGCGCGTCGGGAGGGGCGTTCGGGGTCGAGATTTTCGGGCCTCACTCTTTTGCCGAGGTCACGGCCGTCGACCGGGATTGGGAAGCCAAATATTCCGCCGTCCTTTGTTCCGCCCTCTCCAAAGTCTTGGTTTCCAGCCCCTAC
>JAFPDB010000220.1 GCA_017390085.1 Bacteroidales bacterium
CGAGGCCGACGCAGGTGCCGACAAAGCCCCGGAGGTAGAGTTCTAAAGAAATTGACGGCAAGAGAGAAACCAGCCAAAATGAACATATTGAGAACAATCAGCGGCATTGCCCCAATCCTCGCCGGCAAAGCGAGGGCCGGCATTGCCGCCTTTCTTTTTGCGGCCATCAGCCTCAATGCGACGGGAGTGACGACGGCGGACGACGAGACGGCCTCCGAACCCGCGAGCGTGGCCGAAAACGCTGTCGAAATCAAGGCATACGGCGTGAAAGACGTGCCGAACGTGCACCTGACCGACGCCACGGACTACGTCTCGGACCCGGCAGGGCTGCTCGGCCCAGCGGCAAAAGACACCATCAACTTGATGATCAAGTTGTTGGAAGACTCGACAAGAATAAAACTGGCCGTGGTGATGCTGCCCTCGATAGGCGAGGCCGACATATTCGACTTTGCCCAAGAGCTATTCAACGACTGGGGGATAGGCAACGACGGCAACAATAGCGGATTGCTGATCCTCTACGTCGAAGACTCTCACAGCCTTCGTTTCCACGTGGGCTACGGGCTTGAGGGCGTCATGACAGACGCGGTTTGCAAGCAAATCCAGACGCGGGCCATGATCCCGCGCTTCAGGGAGGGCGACACCGACGGCGGCATGAAGGCCGGAGTAGGCAACGCCGTCACCGTGATCAGGGATGGCGAGCTGCCTGAGTTTGAGGACGAGGACATAAGCCCATGGTGGGCGTTAGCGATCTTGGGAGGCCTGGCGTCGCTAATTGGCATCCCGACCTTGGCATACAAGTACCGCAAATGCCCATCGTGCCATAAGAGGGGCACGCTCCACTCGGTAGGCGAAAAGACCATAAAGAAGGGCGACAAAACGTATTGGCACAAAGACTACGAGTGCAAGGCCTGCGGCCACACGTACTCCAAAGAGTTCGAGGTGGTTGACACGTCGGACGGCAACGGCGCGGGCGGCTCGACAAGCTTCGGCACTGGCAGGAGCAGTGGCGGCGGAGGGGTCGGCGGCAGCTGGGGCGGCGGCCTGTCGGGCGGCGGCGGCGCGACGTCGCGATGGTAGACGTGTAGGCGGGAAAAGACCACGCAATGGGCACGGCCGCGCCTATCGTGCGTAAAAGCTGATGAGACAGGACATGACCGAGGGCGGAATCGTGGCATGCATAGCCCGTTTCGCCCTCCCCTATATGCTGACCTACATTCTGCAAGTCCTCTACGGGCTGGCGGATCTGTACGTCATAGGCCGTTACTGCGACGCCGCCTCGACGGCCGCCGTGACCAACGGCGTGCAGGTGATGTATATGTTCACGTGCGTAATGGTGGCCCTGTCGATGGGCGCGACGGTGTGCGTGGGCCGCGCGGCTGGCGCGAGGGACTCGGCGGCCGTACGCAGAGTCGTGGGCAACACGATGACGCTATTCGCGTGTCTTGGGGTGGCGTCGGCGTGCGTCATGCTGTTGTCGCGCGAGGTGATTATCGGCGCGATAGGGACTCCGAGTGAAGCCGTGGCCGGCGCGTCGGACTATCTGGGGATATGTTTTGCCGGGATACCGTTCGTGGTGATGTATAACGTGATAGCGTCGGTGTTTCGCGGCCTTGGCGACACCCGCCGCCCGATGTATTTCGTGGCCGTGGCGTGCGTGCTGAACATAGGCCTGGACTTCCTGCTAATCGGCTGGGCCGGCATGGGGCCTCGCGGGGCGGCCGTGGCCACCGTGGCCTCGCAGACGCTGAGCGTCGTGGCTGCGGCGGCCTACGTCAGGCTGTCGGGCGAGTGGGGGCCGCTCCGTCGGGCAGACTTCGCCCCCGACCGCCGGACGCTGTGGGGCATATTGCGCATTGGCGTGCCTGTGGCGCTTCAGGACGGGTTCATACAGCTGTCGTTCATGATAATAATGGTCATAGCCAACGGGCGCGGCCTGACCGACGCCGCGGCAGTCGGCATCGTGGAGAAGTTTATCGGAGTCCTCTTCATAGTGCCGTCGGCGATGCTGGCGAGCGTGGCGGCCATAGGGGCTCAGAACATTGGGGCTGGGCGCGACGACCGCGCCAGGGCCACATTGCGGGCGGCGACGCTTATTGCCGTAGGGTTCGGGATGTTGATTGCCGCGAGCATGCAGATGACGCCCGAGAGGGCCGTAGGCCTCTTCACGAACGACGCGGACGTGATCCTGATGGGCGGCGGCTACTTGCGCGGCTACGTTTGGGACTGCGTATTGGCAGGCATCCACTTTTGCTTCAGCGGGTATTTCACGGCCTGCGGGCGTTCGTACCTCTCGTTCGCCCACAACATAGTGGCTATAGTCGCGGCGCGTGTGCCGCTGGCCTACGCTGCAAGCGCGGCGTATCCCGATACGCTATACCCGATGGGCCTGGCCACGTGCGCGGGGTCGCTGCTCTCGGCCGCTATTTGCGCGGGGCTGTACGTCTGGATAAGGAGAAGGGCAGGTTCGAGGCCAATCACTTAGCCACTTTGGAGAGCAGGAAATCGAAGTGGCTGCCCTTGAAAGACGAGAGGTCCATGGTGTTGAAGACCATGTCGGGGTAGAGACCCACAATTGCCCTCGTCACTCGCGGATACATGTTCAGAATCTTCTCGTCGGGGAAACCATCGGCTTCCAACAAGAGGCTGAAACAATCCATGTAGATGAGCAAAATAGAGAGTCTTTCAGACCGCC
>JAFPDB010000221.1 GCA_017390085.1 Bacteroidales bacterium
GCTGCGTTCTTGAGGGCGAGATCCTGATAGGTGGGCAGGACAACCTCGTCGACATAGTTGACGACGACATCCTTGAGCTGGTCGTTGTCGTATTCGACGACCTTGGAGTTGAGCGTCTCGAGGGCCTCCGTCAGCTCGATGCAGGCCTTCTGCGCGTCGAGAGCCTCTTGGCTTGCAATGTTGTTGCGAAAGGGCTGCGGGATGGCCTGAATCTTGTCGTAGGCGTTGTCGATGGCCTTGACGATACGGGCGTCGAGCGACGCATCGTTAGCCTTGACGAGTGCGGAGAGCGACTTCCCGGCTGCGGAGTTGTCTCGCGAGCCGTAGTAGGAGTTGCGGATGGAGAGGATGTTGTTGCCGTAGTCGTCGCGCGAGTGCCAGCTGTACCAGGACTCGACGGCGAGGACGGCCTCGGTGGTCTTGCCGGCGTTCCAAAGGTCGAGAGGCTCACCAATCTTTGCCTCGCCCACCTCGTTGGCTATGTCGACGCATCCGCCCACGATCTCATGCGCGGCCTCGGCCGGAACTTGTGACTTGAAGTAGGCGGCGTAGCTCATGCCCAGCTCGTCGTAGTCGGCGCTCCAGTCGGCGTAGAGCGTAGCGGCATCGTCTTTGAGGCCCTTGGCCACGGCCTTCATGTAGTTGCCCCAGTTGGCGACATTGGAGGCGTCGCAATCCACAGAGGCCACCTGGACACTGCTGCCGCTGACGTTGTCGTCGTCGTCATCGTCGTCGCATGAGGCGAAAGATACGGCGCAAAGGGCGGCGACGGCGGCCATTGAGAGTAGTTTTCTGTTCATCTGATTGATAGGTTTGTTATGTGATGGCGTTTCATTTTACTTGCTAAAGAACCACGCGAGGTAGGCGACGCCTATGGAGAACTCGTTCTCGTGATGATAGTCGCTGCTCCCGAAGGGGCTGTCAGTGCCAATCCGTCGCGAAGAGGCGTCGGCCTTGACGACGAGGTTGGGCAGGGCGAACCAGTTGAGGCCAGCCACCCATTTGAAGACCTGGCAACGCGAGTCGACAGTCATGCCGCCCGAGGCCTCCTCTTGCGGGTTGAAATACTCGTAGCGTACGAACGGATAGAGAACCGGGCCGTGCGAGGGGTAGAAGATGGACTTGAGATTGGCGCCCGCCTCGACGCCGTAGGCCAAAGCCCTGTGGGCCACCGAGCGGGCCGCGCCATGCTGATAGGACGACAGGTTGGAGAGCGTGACGGACGTGATGCCGTCGGCATTCTGGAGATTGCCGCTAATGATATTGGCACGAAGGGTGACGTATGGGTTGCGGTATTGAGCGTCGAGGGACCAGATGGCGAGGCGCGCGCCGTCGAACTTGCTATACTTGTATGGCTTGTCGGCATTGGCGGTAACGTCGTCGCAATAGTATATCGACCCTCCGACGCGCAAGCCCTTGACTCCCCGCCAATCGACCCTGGCGAAGTAGCCCGGCGACTTGAAGTTGTCGACCTCGAAGAGGCCTTGCCTTCCGCCTCCGACCCAATTGTCGCGCCCGAAGCCGTCGGCATTAAGTCCCGTCACGACCATGGCCTCGTAGTCGAAGCTTGCAAGGCCGTCGCCGAAGTCGCCGAAGAAGGCCAGGCCCGTCTCGTGCCATGTTGAGGGGATTATCGTGGTCTCGCCCTCAGGGCGCACCGTCCCGAAGAAGAATATCGGCTCGTGGTGTGCGTTCGTAAGGCCCAGAGTGACAATATGATGGCCTACGCGGACGTTGAAACCCTTGGCTATCTTGCGGGTGAGGTGGAATTGCTCCAAGGCGACCTCGCCGCCCGTATCCATCTCGGTCTCGTACTCTCCGTTCTCGGTATTCTCGAGCTCTTGCTCGATGCCGACGCCCCCGGCCTCGAACTCAATCTCCATGCCGAGTTGCCAAGCCTCATTGAACCGGTAGTCGATGGCGATGACCGCGCGCGGGATGGCAATCGTCCGGCGCTCGTCCTCATTATTGGTGCCGCCATAGAAGCGGTTGCGGCCGTAGTTGAGGAAAGAGGCATACATCTCGCCATAGCCGCCGACCCTGAACTTGGTGAAAGCGTCGCGCCCCGCCTCGGCGGGCTTTTGGATGGCTGGCTTCAGCCCGGTCGTGTCGTTTTGAGCGTCGAGGCCCGCGGCGGGGCATGCCAGAGCGAGCAGGATTGATAGTTTGGCCCAATGGCCGTTGGAGAGTCTCATTGTTGTCGTCCTGTGATTGAATCATTTATCTTCGGATGCAAATTTAGACTTATTCAAAATCTTGAATAATACTCAAAAATGACTGTTTTTGAGTGCGTCTGAAGCGGTATCTCCCGTCGGGAATACCCACTTCAAATTAGGCCGAAGAGAACCAGGACGAGAAAGGGGCGCGGTGGGGACGAAAAAAGCGGAAACCCTCATGAAAGAGAGCTTCCGCAACCAAATCAATTTTCAGAAAGTACCTCAAGCGGGACTTGAACCCGCACAGCCTTGCGGCCAAGGGATTTTAAGTCCCTCGTGTCTACCATTCCACCATTGAGGCGACCAACCAATATGTCGGCGCAAAATTAATGAAAATTAATTACAACCACCACTCTAACCCTTTTTCCTTATCTTCGCGACGTGAATTCAGACGGGGAGGCGCACCGACACGCGAAACGCGCCCCCTTATTGTTTAACTAACTGCAAAAGCATGGACGACTACCCTCCGGCGACCAATGAGAAGCGCACCCGCGCCACGGTCTCGCACGCCATGCCCATCGGGGCGGCGGCGGTAGTTGTCTGGCAATAAGGCAAAAGAAAACACCCCGCCCCCCCTCCCGCACACGCAAAATCATGGCCTCAGAGACAAGCTGGCTCCGCAAGCGTATCTCACGCCCCACCTTAGTCTCGATACTCTTACAACCTTCCCTCAACAAAACTTGGTAAGGCCATGATGACATTCTACATCAACACCAAGGGCTACGAGGTGACCGACAAATGGGAACCCAATTGTTGGACATCCGTCGAGTGCCCCACCCCCGAAGAGCGTAACTTCCTAATCTCGGGCCTCGAAATCCCCGACTCCTTTATTTCCGACATTGAAGACAACGACGAGCGGCCGCGTCGCGACGAAGAGGACGACGGGTGGCAGCTCATAGTGGTCCGTATACCCATCCGGCGAAACGACAGCCGGATAGACTTCACGACGGTGCCCTTGGGCATAATAATCCGCGACGACGTCTGCGTCACCATCTGCAACTACAAGACCGACATGCTCGACGACTTCGTGGTCTACTCCATACGTAAACGAATTGCCGTCAGCAACCACTACGAACTTGCCATGCGCCTCATGTTATCCGCCTCGGTATGGTACCTCAAATACCTGAAAAACATCAACGTGCAGATAATGAAATCTGAGGCCGAGCTGCAAGAGACAGTCCATAACGACGAGATTCTTAAACTGCAGAGGGTCGAGAACTCGCTCGTCTACTTCGTGACGTCGCTCAAAGGCAACGACGTGCTCTTCTACCGCCTCGTCCACTCCAAGACATTCCGCGAGGCGTGCGACGAAGACCTGACGGAGGACGTCGAAATCGAACTCAAACAGGCCGAGGAGACCACGAACATATACCGCAACATCATCCACAGCATGAGCGGCTCATACTCGTCGGTGATCAGCAACAACATCAACGGCACGATGAAGACCCTCACGAGCGTCAACATAATCCTGATGCTCCCGACGCTCATTGCCAGCTTGTATGGCATGAACGTCTCCAACCACTTGGAAGACAACAAGTACGCCTTCTTCATAGTAGTCGGGGCGTCGCTAATACTTAGCCTCCTGCTATCGATATTCTTCCGTCGGAAAGACCTGCTATGATAACATTCGACCTGCTCGTCAACGACCAAATGGACGCCGCACAGGGCCGACAGTCCGAACACGGGCTCTCCATCTACGCCGAGGTGACGCGCCCCGGCGGCGCTGAGCGCATCATGCTCGACACGGGACAGCACGTCCGCACGCTGAGGGGCAACATCGGCGGGAGCGTCGACCTCGGGCGGCTCACGGCAGTCGTCGTCAGCCACGGGCACTACGACCACTCGGGCGGACTGGGGCTGATTGCCGAAGCCGGCGCCCGGTGCCCGGTGTTCGTCGGCCCCGACATCGACCGCAGGCGCTACTCCGCACAGATGGGGGCTGACGGGACGTTGGGCAAGATGCGCAAACAGATAGGAATGCCCGAGCCGGAATTGCTGAGGGCGATGGACGTAAGGCGGGTGGAGGGCGTGGTCGAGGCCTCTGAGAGCCTGACCCTCTTCACCTTGCCCACCGACGCCCCGCCCAACCCGCGCCTCATGGCGGCCGACATGGCCAGCCCCGACAACTTCTCCGACGAGCTGTTCGCCATAGTGTCGGACGGCGACGAGGAGTGGCTCTTCGGCGGATGCACCCACCACGGGCTGCCGATGCTGCTGGAGTTCGTATTCACGACACTCGGCAAGAGCAGGCTCGCGGGCTTCATCGGGGGGCTGCATCTGCAAGGCCGGACCAAAGCGGAAATAGAGGCCGTGGCCGACATTGCTGCCAAGTACGACATCGTCCAATGGAGACCCCTGCACTGCACGGGCGACGAGGCGCAAGAGGTTTGGCGCAAGAGGTTCAGGTCAGCCTGACAAAAGGGGGGCCAAACTACACGGCGACGCAATACGCCCATGGGCGGCAATTGCGTCGCTTTATGTATACGCACGCAACATATCTTTACCCTAAAAAACGTTTTTATCCACCTTGAGGCGGGAAACATTAACTACATTTGCGAAGGAAAGCCGAATCGCAACATTTTTTAGCGCAAATATTCAACAAACATCAAAAGCAAATACACCTTTTATATGAACATCATCAGCAAAGTCCTCGGCGCATTGGCAGCCGCCGGCCTCTCGTCAGTCACCGCCCTTGCCCAAGACGCCACGGTAGTGGTCAATGCCGACCAGGGCAACACGACAATCAGCCGCCATATCTATGGCCACTTCTCAGAACACCTCGGCCACTGCATCTACGGCGGCCTCTGGGTAGGCCCCGAATCAAGCATCCCCAACGTCAACGGCGTCCGCAAAGACGTCATCGAGGCCCTGAAAAGGATCCAGATACCCAACCTGCGTTGGCCGGGCGGCTGTTTTGCCGACGAATACCACTGGATGAACGGCATAGGCCCCAAAGAGAACCGCGCCAAGATGGTCAACACCCACTGGGGCGGAGTGGTTGAAGACAACTCGTTCGGCACCAACGAGTTCCTCAACATGTGCGAAGAGATTGGCACCGAACCATACATCAGCGGCAACGTGGGTTCTGGCTCCGTCCAGGAGATGAGCGAATGGGTTGAGTACATGACTTTCGACGGCGAGAGCCCCATGGCCAACCTCCGCAAGAAAAACGGCCGCGAGAAACCCTGGAAAGTCAACTTCTTCGGCGTGGGCAACGAAAGCTGGGGCTGCGGCGGCAACATGACACCCGAATACTACTCCCAACTCTACCGCCGCTACCAGACATTCGCCCGCAACTACGGTGCCAACCAACTCAAGAAAATCGTCAGCGGCGCCAACGTAGACGACTACCATTGGACGGAGACCCAGATGCGCGACATCCCCCTCTGGCAGATGTGGGGCCTCTCTCTCCACTACTACGTACACCCCGGCGGATGGGACAATAAGGGCAGCGCGACAAAATTCTCCGACGAGCAGTACGTCCAGACCATGGAGCGCGCCTACCACATGGACGAGCTCATCACCCGCCACGACGCCATCATGACCAAGTACGACCCCGAGAAAAAAGTAGCCCTCTGCGTCGACGAGTGGGGCACATGGTACGACGTCGAGCCCGGCACGAACCCCGGCTTCCTCTTCCAGCAAAACACCATGCGCGACGCCCTCGTGGCCGCGGTGACGCTCAACATCTTCCATAAGCACGCCGACCGCGTCCGCATGGCCAACATAGCCCAGATCATCAACGTCCTCCAAGCCATCATCTTCACCGACGGCGACAAGATGCTCCTGACCCCCACCTACCACATCTTCGACATGTACAAGGTCCACCAGGACGCCACCCTCTGCCCCTCGACAACAACTTGCAAGAAGATTGAGAACGGAGCCTTCAAGGCCGACCAAGTATCGGCATCGGCATCGAAAGACAAGAACGGCGTACTCCACGTCTCGCTCGCAAACCTCGACCTCGCCAAGAAAGCCGTCGTCAGAGTCGACGTGCGCGGCATGAAGGCCAAGACCATAAGCGACGCCACAATCGTCAACGCAGCCAACATTGCGGACCACAACACTTTCGAGAACCCCGACAAAATCGAGCTCAACGGATTCGACGGTGCGAAGATTGGCAAAGACGGCTTCATAACCGTAACAATGCCGGCGATGTCGGTCGTCACCTTCGCAGTGAAACAATAACCCTCGATATCAAACTATGAAAAACAAGGTAACGGCCCTGGCAATAGCCGCAATGACCGCAGCCTCGGCCTCCGCTCAAAAGACTTTCATCCTCGACGCGGCGAAACCCTCCAAGGGTGCCGAGATCGCCAGCACCATGTACGGCATCTTCTTCGAGGACATCAACTACGCCGCCGACGGAGGCCTATACGCCGAGATGGTCAAAAACCGCTCGTTCGAGTTCCCACAAGCCCTCCAAGGTTGGGAGAGCTTCGGCAAAGTGGAGGTGCGCACCGACGGCGCGCCCTTCGACCGCAACCCCCACTACGTGCGCCTCAGCCCCGTCGGCCACGCCCATAAGAGGACTGGAATCCAAAACGAGGGTTTCTTCGGCGTCACGGTGGAGAAAGGAGCGGAATACAAGTTCTCCGTGTGGGCTCGCGCCATCGACGGGCAAAGCAAGATAACCGTCGAGCTCGTCGACCCCGCCAACATGGGCGAGACCCAAGTGATAGGGGCGGCCGAAATCGAGATAAGCGGCAACGAATGGAAGAAATACGCAGCCACAATCAAGGCCGACGACTCTGTCCAGAAGGGCAAGCTCCGCATATTCCTCCATGGCGCGACCGTCGACCTCGAGCACGTATCGCTCTTCCCCGCCAAGACGTGGA
>JAFPDB010000222.1 GCA_017390085.1 Bacteroidales bacterium
ACTGATGTGGGTGGCCACCGACGACGGCCTCTGCCGCTACGACGGAGTCCGCTTCATACGCCTATATAAGGAGACGTCCGACCTCTCGAGCTGCGACCTCAACAGCATACTGGCCACCCCCGACGGCTCGGCCCTGTGGGTCGCCACCAAGGCCGACGGCCTGAACAAGATGGACCTGGCGACGGGCAAAGTCACCACTTTCCGACACGACCCCAACGACGACACGACAATCTCGTCGGAAGAGATAGCCAACCTGTCTCACGCCCAGGACGGCGGCATATGGCTGGCCACGTACCGCGGCGGGGCCGTCCACATGGCCCCGGACAGCAACACCGTGACCGTCTTCCAGACATCGAACACGCCCGGAATGCCGAGCGACAACCTATGGTGCGTATTCGAACTCAAAGACGGCCGAATCCTGACCGGCCACTCCAACCAAGGCCTCTGCCTGATAGACCCCAAGACGCGCAGGGCCAAGAACTTCCGCCACAACGACAACGACCCCGAATCCATCTCCGGCGACGACGTCATGAGCATAATCGCCGACGACTGGGGACGCCTATGGATAGGCACCAACTGGGGCGTCGACATCTTCAATCTCAAGAAAGAGACATTCCGCCACTTCCGCCCCGACATCCTCACCGACAGGATTTTCGACATCCGGCAGCTCTCCGACGGCAAGATATGGATCGCCACCGAAGAACACGGAGTCGGGATCATCGACCCCGACGACGAGGAGGAGAACATCCGCTTCATAAGCGAAGGCGAGCAGGAGACCGACCTCTCGGGACTGAGCTGCCGCGCCATTGAGGAGGACGCCTTCGGCAACGTATGGGTAGCCCTCTACGCCGGCGGCGTCAACATCATCGGCCACACGAACCCGGCCTTCACGACCAAAACGCCCGGCTACGACAAAGCCAAGCACATCCGCAAAGGGCAAAGCGTCCTCTGCCTCGGAGTGGCGCAAGACGGGACGACATGGTGCGGCAACGACGGCGACGGGCTCCGGCTCCTAGACTCCACGTTCGACGTTATCCGCCAAATCCCGAACCAATATGGCGTATACGTCCAATCCATGATGACCGACCCCGAAGGCCGAATGTGGCTCGGGACCTACGACGACGGCGTGAGGGTGGTCTCGACCGACGGGTCGGCAGTGAAACTCGACATCCCCGACAAAGCCGACATCCGCCAAATCGTAGACGACAAACACGGCGGCATCTGGATCGCGACGAGCTTCAAAGGCCTGTTCAAAGTCGACAGCAAGACCCTCGAAGTGACTGAGCGCCACGACCTTACGGGACGGCCATGCCGAGGGCTGGCCATCGATCATGCGGGGCGGCTCTGGATCGGGTTCAACTGCGGCGGCGTGATGGTCTACTCCGCCGACATGCAGCTGCTATGGACATTCGACCGGAGCGACAAGACCCTGCCCAACGACAACGTCAACCACATATTCTGCGACTCGCGCGGAATAGTATGGGTGGCGACGAACGACGGCGTGGTGCGCTTCAAGATGGGCAAGGGCGGCGCGCCATCGTCACGCCACTTTGGCTCGTCCGACGGATTCGCCAACGTCCACGTCCGGACCATAATTGAAGACACCGACGGCAACATCTGGTGCAGCACGAACAACGGCCTGGACTGCATCCGCGGCGGCGACGGCCGAGTCTTGTCATACAACGAGAAAGACAACGTGCCCGTGGCCAACTTCAACAGTTGCAGCGGGTGCAGGCTGCCCGACGGGCGGCTGGCGTTCGGCGGGACGAGCGGCGTGACGGTAGTGCGGCCGGCCGACGTCTTGCGGACTATGCTCTCGCCAGCACCCTACTTCACGACGGCACGCCTCCTGGCGGCAGACGCCGACAGCCTGATAGACCTCACGGGAATGAAGGGCCTTACACTCAAACACGACGAGAACACCGTCGCCCTGACGTTCAACACACGCGACCCGGCCATCAACCCCTTCATAATCTACGGCTACACAATCGACGGCATACAAGAGCACATCATAGAGTCTAGCGACGGGCGAGTGGAGCTTCGCGGACTGAGCCCCGGAATCTACACGTTCCACGTCCGGACGAGGCTACACAAGCAACCATGGTCCACGAGCGAGGCAACGTTCCGCCTCGAGATTCTGCCCCCATGGTGGAAAACGTGGTGGGCCTACAGCCTCTACATAATCATCGGACTGACGTGTATCGTGGTCGCCCTGTGGCTCTACCGCCGCCGCATGAAGCTGCGCTACGAGCTGCGCATCTCGAAGATGGACCGCAAGCTCGAGGAGCGCAACTACAGCGAACGACTGCGCTTCTTCACGAACATCGCCCACGAGCTGCGCACGCCACTCTCCCTCATTGTCGACCCGCTGGACAACATGGCGTCGGCCACCGACATAGGCATAGCCTCGCGCCGCAAGCTGGCCATGATACGGCTCAACGCGCTGCGCCTCAACACACTCTTCGCGCAGCTGAGGGAGTTCATACGCACGGAGGTCAAGTCGAGGGAACTTCGCGTGGTGGAGGGCAACATTAGCGAGGCGGTGCGCAAGAACGTCCTCAAGTTTCAGGAACTTATCATACGCCCGTCGCTCGAGATAAAGTACGAAAGCTCCATATCCGACCTTCTAATCCTGTACGACCCCGAGGTCCTGACCATAATCCTGGACAACTTGATCTACAACTCCATAAAATACACTAAGCGCGGGGCGGTGACCATCAGCACGTCTCTTCGCGACTCGGAAGGCAAGCAGTGGGTGGACGTCACCGTGGCCGACACAGGTAGCGGAATCACCCCCGAGGCGTTGCCGCACATCTTCGACCGCTACTATCAGGCCGACGCCGACAACCAAGGGGAGGGGACAGGCATAGGGCTCGCCATGGTCAAGAGCCTTGCGGAGCTTCACGGCGCCACGGTGAACGTGGAGAGCACTGTGGGCGTGGGAACGACGTTCGTAATCTCGTTCGACGCCGACGCCACCTATCCCGAAGCCGAACGAATCGGGCAACCATCTCGCGAAGAAGAAGAGGACGAGGCATCGGACAACGCCGCCGACACGGCACCCAACGATGGCTCGGTGGCCGAAGAGTTTGCCAACATCATAGGCGCGAAGCCGCAAATGCTTGTCATTCATGGCAACGCCGACGTAAGGGACTACATTGCCGAGGAGTTTGGCAAAGAGTTTGAGGTCCTGACCGCCCCCGACGGCGCCATGGGTCTGGGCCTGGCCTTGACGAAAGCTCCCGAGATTATCTTGGCCGACCTTAAAGCGGAGCAAATATGCGGTTTGGACATTGCGCGCCGTTTGCGTCAGGAGTCGGCTACAATCCACATTCCCATTGTCTTGCTTTCCGACAAGGAGTCCGACGACGAGAAGCAGGAGTGCTACGACGCCGGGGTCGACTCTTACATAGCAAGTCCGTTCTCGACGAGCCTCCTGCGCAGCCGAGTCATGAACCTCCTTGAGAGGCGCAAGCGCGACTCGGAACCCGAGGCGGACTCGGCGGCCAAAGATGCGGCAAACGAGCGCATCGAGCGTCTGCAAACCTCGCTCTCGCAAATTGACCAAGAGTTCTTGAACCGCCTCAACGAATTGATTGAGAAAGGGATAGGCGGCGAGGTCGACGTTGTGAGCATAGCCACGAGCATGGCCATGAGCCCAAGCAACCTATACCGCAAGGTAAAGTCGATGACGGGACTCTCGACGGTGGAGTATATCCGCCGCTATAAGATGCGCTACGCCGAGGGACTGCTGCTCGAGGGGCGCTATACGATTGGCGAAATAGCGTTCATGGTTGGCATGAACAGCACGGCCTATTTCCGCCGCTGCTTTAAGGCCGAGTTTGGCGACATCCCGTCGGAATACCTGAAGAAGCTCCGCGCGCGAGCGGCGAAGGAGTGAAAACTGGGGGCGCGCGAGCTACTCGCCATCGGTGAGTGGAAGCCCCCACCACTGCCCCTTACCGCCGACATGGAGGCTAAAGCGAGTCGGCTTCTGACATTCCGAGCAAGTCGTGGTATATTTTGGCGTCCGCCTCGCTAAAGCAGCATACGACGACCTGACCTCCGTAGCTCTCCTTGAGGTGGGCCACGATTTCGCGCAGGGCGATTTTCGCGGCCTCCTCCTTAGGGAAACGGTATACGCCCGTGCTGACGCATGGGAAGGCGACGCTGCGGATGTCGTTGGCTTCGGCCAGCTTGAGCGCGGTGTCGTAGCACGAGGCGAGCAACTCTCCCTCGCCGTGGCCGCCGCCATGCCACACGGGGCCCACGGTGTGTATGACCTTGCGGCACGGCAAGTTGTAGGCCGAGGTCATCTTGCTTTGCCCCGTCGGGCAGCCCCCGAGGTTCATGCACTCCCGAAGCAACCCTTTTCCGGCCGCGCGATGTATGGCGCCATCGACACCACCTCCGCCCAACAAGGTCTCGTTGGCGGCATTGACTATGGCGTCGACTTCCAGCTTTGTGATGTCGCCCACGACGACACTCAACCTGTCACTATATGTCAGCACGTTTTGCATGGCGTATTACGTTGATTTGCGCGAAGATACGAAAAAACGACCTCGATGCGGGCACCGCATGGACGGTCAAAGGGGCTGAACCCGACATCGGGTTCAGCCCCTTTGGCTTTTACTTAGTGAGGCGGACCTACTTGACTTTCTTGCCCCACCATGTCGTCTTGCCGTCTTGACCTATGCCGGCGTAGACGAGCGTCACGCAGCGGGGATAGGCCTCCCAGTCGACTTCGCGCTCGACGCAGAGAGCGGCGCTGCCGATGATGAGCAGTTTGTTTTCGGCATCGTAGCTCCACTTGCCGCCAAGTGCGGGTGAGCCGTCCTCGTTGGTGATGGAGCCGTCGGGGTTGAGGTTGACGACGGTGCTCTCGTCTTGCTTAGCGTAGTTGTAGGCCAGGTCGATGTGCTCCCACTGGCCGGCCAGGCTGTCGGCGGTTAGCTTGCCGTAGTCGGGCACGGCGGCGTAGCGTTCGGGGAGGGCTACGGGCCAACGGTTGCCGAGGTCGGAGGCCGAAGCCGGGGCCCAGACGAGCCGGCGCACGTGGCCCATCATGATGGCGTTGGAGTAGGCGTTGCCGCCGACGTTTTGGGGCAGGCGCCCTTGCGACATGTAGAACCACTCCGTCGAATTGTCGTCGCCTTTCTTGGGGAAGACGCAGCAGTGGCTTATGCCGACCCACCCGAAGCCTTTCTTAAACTTGTAGGGGTGGGTGACGATGGGGTAGCAATCGCCGCGCCCGTTGGTGTTGTTGCGCCCCGTGATGTCGTAATAGGGGCCAGTGATGTTTTCGGAGCGCACGACTCGGGTGTTGTATGGCACGTCGAGAGGATCGTAGGCCATGAAGAGGTAGTAGTAGCCGTCTTTATAGATGACCTCGGGGCCTTCTGATGCCTGCCAACGGTTGTCGGCTTGGCGCGTGCTGACGCGGATGCCAAAGACCTCCTGAAGGGCCGAGGCGGAGGCGAACCATGGCTTTGTTATCTTGTTGAGTGGCTTGGCGGTTGAGGGGTCGATTTGGAGTGCGGCGAACCCGCTATGCCAGGAGCCGTGGATGAGCCAGTGCTGGCCTTGCGGGGTGACGATGTAGGTGGGGTCGATGGCGTTGTAGTAGTAGAAGCCTCCCCATTGCGTCTCATTGAGATTTGCCACCGTTAGCTC
>JAFPDB010000223.1 GCA_017390085.1 Bacteroidales bacterium
CACCGACGGCAATGCCGCCGAGAGCGTGGAGCGCAAATTCGTGCAGCACCTCGATACGGCAAAGGAGGTGGTGGTATATGCCAAACTGCCCAAGGGATTCCACATCCCCACACCTGTAGGCAACTACTCGCCCGACTGGGCGATAGCCTTCCAGGAGGGCGAGGTGAAGCACGTCTATTTTGTGGCAGAGACCAAGGGCAGCATGTCATCCCTCGACCTGCGCGAGATAGAGCGAGGCAAGATAGCCTGTGCCGAGAAACTCTTCGACCAGCTCTCAACCGCCCATGTCCGCTATGGCAAGGTGGATGGCTTCGAGACGCTTATGCAGTTGGTGAATGCAGAATAAGGATAGCGTATGATGCAAGACATCACAAAATCACTTATTCCCCTGGACGGAGAGTTAAAGACATTGCAGATAGCATCCATCAGCAAGTTGGGTGCCAATGCTTTTCGGGTCTCTTTCAAGAACAATCCGAAGTCCTATACATATAGTGCGGACAAAGTTGTTTGGCTCCCAATCCCCAATGGCTTGCACCAGAACTGTGCAAGGTGTCAACCAGGTGATAAAGCTACACGAGTTAGAAGCGTAGAACCGCCGCCTCAAACAGATGTATGCCGAGCTCGCGTTGGACAACAAAATCCAAAAGGCGGCCATCGAAAAAACAATCTGACGCCAGATTTCAAGCCCTGCTTTATCCTCCCGTATTTCTTTCACTTACTGTCCAATCCCCCCCAAGAAAAAAAGAAACAACCCGTGACGGGTATTCCACCGTCACGGGCCGTATAGGTTTTAGCAAGAAACAGCCTCTTACTTGAAAGCTGCGATGATGCCGTGGAAGTCCTCAGCCTTGAGGGACGCGCCACCAATAAGACCACCGTCAACGTCGGGCTGAGCAAACAGCTCTGGTGCGTTGGAAGCCTTGCAGCTGCCGCCGTAGAGGATCGTGGTGTCGTCGGCAACCTGCTGGCCGTACTTAGCCGCAACGACGGAACGGATGTAGGCGTGAATCTCCTCAGCCTGCGCGCTCGTAGCGGTCTTGCCCGTGCCGATCGCCCAAACAGGCTCATAGGCGAGGACGATTTTGCCGAACTGCTCTGCGGAGAGGTGGAAGAGGGCGTTCTCGACCTGTGCCTTGACTACCTCGTTCTGCTTGTTGGCCTCGCGCTGCTCAAGAACCTCACCAATGCAGAAAATAACCTCCAGACCGTTAGCGAGGGCGAGGTCGACCTTGTTCTTGAGGATTTCATCGGTCTCGCCGTAGTATGCGCGACGCTCGGAGTGGCCGAGGATGACGTACTCGGCGCCAGTGGACTTGACCATGGCCGCGGAGACCTCGCCCGTGTAGGCACCTTTCTCCTTGTCTGCGCAGTTCTCTGCGGAAACCTTGACGAGCTTGTTGTTTACGCTGCGAACGACGTCGGCGAGGTGGATGAACGGCGTGCCGAGGATGACGGTGCACTTGGGAGCCTCCTTTTCGAGGATCGCGTTGACGTCCTTAGCAAGTTTGACACCCTCCTCGAGGGTGTTGTTCATTTTCCAGTTGCCTGCGACAATTTTCTTTCTCATGATTATGAAATATTTATGTTGCTACTTGTTTTTGAAAATTTATGCTTGAAGGGGCGGAGGAGCAGCCATACGATTACCGAAGCCATCGTCAGGCAGACTATGACCATCCAATCGTAGGAGTGCTTAATACCGGCGAGGTACGACGCGGCGGGAGTCGCCATTTCGGAGTCGAAAGGCAAGTGGTTGATGTTGTATTTCGCCACAACTATTCCGTTTTGCAAAACAACGAGGCCGGGGTTGCTGCGCGCGATTGTCTTGAGCATCGTCTCGTCGGCAGAGAGGAACTCGAGCGCGACACCAGCTTTGGCTCGGGCCTTCTCGAAAGCCTTGCCCGTCGATGCCGTCGCAACGTAGAACTGAAAGCCATTATTTTGCGCAAGCTCGAACTGACGGCCAAGTTTTGCCATGTCGTCGTCGCCTACGGACTCGAGTTTTGGAGAGATGGCCAAGAATACCGGGGTGGGGGAGTCGAGCAGTTGATCGGTCACAACGTCGCCCTCGGCCGTCGTGAACGTGAAGTCAGTAATGGGCGGGACGTAGCCTTCGGAGATGACCTCCGAGCGCGAGTCGCGGAATACCCATGTCGTGTCGTCGTAGGGGTAGGTCGCTTCGTCGAACTCTTTCAAGACCCCATCCTTCTCGAGGATGAAAGTAGTCTTGTATTCTGTTGCTGGCGCGCCCTCGGGCACAGACATCGAGGCCCTAATGTCGGTGCCGACTGCGTAGGGGCGGAAGTCGATGATAGGCTCGTCGGTAACGCCTTTCAACGTCACGAGCGACGCGATAATAAGGCCGAGAAGGGACATGCTCATCTGTTTCCACGACTTCGACGGCTTGCCGTCAACATGTCGCCACGCGAAGACGAGAATTGCCACGGCCAGGAAGAAGACGTTCTTCCCGAAAGTCTGCCAATTCGTAATCTTTAGCGCGTCGCCAAAACATCCGCAATCGCTCACCGGGTCGGCAATGGCTATATAAAGCGTCAAGGGGGTGAAGAACGCCATGAAAGCCAAGGCGACTACAGCCGCCACCTCGACGTACACGCCGCAGAAGAGCATGAACCCCGCCGTGAACTCGACAATGTTCTGAACGGACGACAACGCCATGCACAGCCACCACGGCGCGGAGTCGAGTCCCCAGGCAATGAAATAATCTTCCACCTTGATCGCCCCGCCCATCGGGTCGATGCACTTTGTCATGCCGGAAAAGATGAACAGCGCGCCAAGAATAAGGCGGCAAACTCTGAAAAGCGCTTTTTTCGTCTGGGTGTCCATATTCCTAAAAAAGGGTAGGGGGGATTATTGTTGAGAGGCTGTCTGGATTAGGGCGAAAACGGAGTAATTGATAATGTCCTGATAGTTCGCCTCGACGCCCTCCGAGACCTTCGTCCTCCCGTTGTTGTCCTCAATCTGCTTCGTGCGGTATAGTTTCATGAGGATGATGTCGGTGATGGAAGAGGTCCTCATGAGCCTCCAGGCCTCGTCGTAGTCATGATTCTTGGAGAGCATGAGCCGTTTGGCGGTGTTCACCTGCTCGTCATATTCCGCAAGGGCTTTCTCGTTCGGGATGTCCGCCGAGTCGGCATAGCCCAACTTGCACTGAATGAGGGCCATGGCAGCGTAATTGACAATGCCCATCAACTCGGGGCGGATGCCCTCGTCGATGAGATGCTCACCCTTGGTCTGGATGGAGCGGATCCGGTTGGCCTTGATGAAGATTTGGTCTGTGAGGGAAGAGGGGCGCAAGATTCGCCACGCTACGCCGTAGTCGTCCATCTTTTTTACGAAGATGTCGCGGCAGAGGCTCAATTGCTCGTTGAACTCTTTTTCCGTTCGTGCTAAATCGGGCATTTGCGAGATACTTTCTGCGCGAATATAATTTTTTTCCTTTTAAGAGCGACTTTTGCTGGTCAAGACTTCACCCTGATGATGTCGTTCCAATCCGTAGTGTAGCGGGGGCTAATGTGGTCGCGACGCAGGTTGTTGAGGAATATGGCCGTCGTTTCTTCCTTCCCGTCGTTATTCTCAATGTGTGGCATTTGCGACGCCAAATGTACCTTGTTCATGCCCTTGGCCCCATTGATTTTGTCTATGAGTTTGGAGAGTCTCTCCTTTTTCTCTGCTTGGGAAAAATCCGTCTGCGCGAAGAGCGACAATTGGCGCGGAGCTTCGGGGGCGATGCCGCTGAGAATCACGCCGGCTTTCTTATAAGCCACGCCTTTGCGGAAGATTGACAGAAGGCCCCTGTCGGCCGCCCTCACAATGTCAATTTGGCTTGCCGAAGCCTCGCTCAATGCGACATTGCAAATGTTGCTGTATTGCTGGAGATCCTCGCGATACGCGTTCGACGACACGAATACGCTCACAATGTTCGCAACCGAGCCCTGAGCCCTGAGCTTGGAGGCGCATTGCGACGCGAAATTGGCGACCATTGGACGAAGGTCTTCAACGTCGGTCACCATCTCCGCAAAAGATCGCGATGTGCAGATGCTTTGCTTTGCGTCCGTAACCGAGTCGGATTTCACGCTGTCCTCGCCTCGCAGCTCTTTCCATGTGCGTAGCCCGTTGATACCCAATAGTTTACGCACCTGACCTTCCGAAGAGTTGCAAAAGTCGGCGGCTGTGAACAGCCCGGCCTTGTTGAGCGTCTTGATGGTCCGCCGCCCTATTCCCCACACGTCTTCGAGCTTGACGAGCCGCAAGGCTTTGGCGAGTTTCTCCGCGCTGTCGATCGCGCAAAAGTTGTTGTAGCCCTTGTACTTTTTGGCAAATCGGCATGCCATTTTGGCGAGCGTCTTTGTAGGCGCAAGACCCACGCTCACAGGGATTCCTGTCCATTTACGGACTCTGGCGGGTATCGACGAGGCGATTTCGTAGGCTTTGCCGTGGGATGCGTCGAGGGTGAAAAAGCATTCGTCTATGGAGTAGGGCATGGTCTCGCAAACCATGTCGGCAAGGACGCTCATCACGCGTTTGGACAGGTCGGCGTATAGGACGTAGTTCGACGAGAAGGCGGTCACCTGACCGAGCGGGTCGTGGTCCCTGAGTTGGAAGAAGGGCAAGCCCATCGGGATGGCCATCTCTTTGGCCTCGTTGCTGCGCGAGACGATGCAGCCGTCGTTGTTCGACAAGACGACAACCGGTTTGCCCTCCAGGTCCGGACGGAATACTCGTTCGCAAGAGACGAAGAAATTGTTGCAATCCATCAGGCCGTAGAGCATGGCTTTAGACCCTGTTGTTCCTCTTCTTTATGGTATAAGTGACGACGCCCCAGACGCGGAAGTCGTCGCCGTTTGTTATCTCAATCGGCTCGTAGGCCCTATTGCCGGCGCAGAGCAGCAGTCTGCCGTTCTCAATCCTGAGGAATTTTAGGGCAAACTCGCCGTCAACGTAGCAAACCACGAGGTCGCCCTCGACGGCGGTAATCGACTTGTCAATTACAATTATGTCGCCCTCGTCGATTCCAACCTCGACCATCGAGTCGCCCACGACGCGGCCGTAGAACGTGCTGGCTTTGTGGCGGATAAGCTCCTTGTTGAGGTCAATGCCATCCTCAATGTAATCTTGCGCCGGGCTTGGGAATCCGGCGTGGATTCCGCCGTCCGCGAATTTCAAGTTGGCTTCCGTGCCAAGCTCCGCCTTGAAAATTTCAACGTCTTTCATCCGGAATTTTTTGGCTCTTGCCTTGCAAAGGTATGGCAAAAGTTCGTAGCTTCACGGTGCAATTTCTGCTTTTCGGGATTTAGATACTGGTGTTGAAGAATTTGTATTATGTTAACCTATGTGGGCGTGGAAACCCAATCTTTGAGCATCGAGTCCTGCGGCGCTGTGAAACAACTCTATTTTATTACCTTTGCCCGTGTAACCGAAAAAATGTATTGCTGTGCCGAACAAAAATAACGGTGAGGCGGAAGAAAGCAAGCTGCCGCTCGGCGTTAGCCGCAACGGGCGCGGAATGGACCGCCTGAATATTTTCGAACGCGTTGGCAGACGCATCATTCGCGGCTTCTCTCATTTGCCAATGATCGTACTGTACGTATTCTCAGATTTCGTTTATTTCCTGCTTTATTGGGTCGTTGGCTACAGGCAGAAAGTCGTCAGGAAGAATCTCATTACCGTCTTCCCGAACAAGACTGACAAGGAGCGCCTCCAAATTGAGAGAAAGTTCTACCGCCATTTGAGCGACTACTTTTTCGAGACGATAAAGTCGCTCACGATCTCAGACGAGGAACTCGTCAAAAGACTGAAGGTCAGCAATATCGAGCTGATTAACGACCTGCTCGAAAAAGGCAAAAGCGTCTTCCTGTACGCCCCGCATTTCGGAAACTGGGAATGGTTCACAGTCCTACCGCTTCTTTTGCCTGGCAAGGAAATCCATTGCTTCTACCAAAAGCAAGGCAACCGTTTCGCCAACTATCTTTCAGTCGAATCGCGCACCCGCCGAAACATTGCCGCGGCCGAGAGCCATCACGGCTTCAGGTATACTTACGAGTGTATCCGTAAGGGAATCGCGAGCATGACATTGGTCATTGGCGACCAGTGTCCGCACCGTACGGCCCAGAAGATATGGCTGCCCTTTTGCGGGCAAGACACCCCTTTCCTTGCCGGCCCCGAACATATTGCCCGCAAGCTCGACATCGCCCTCGTCTACCCTTCGTTCGTCGGTTATAAGAGTGGCTACTACGAGGTTGATTTACACATGATTGCGGAGAATCCTCGCGATTTGCCTGATCACGAGTGCACGAGTCGTTTTGCCGCCCTCATTGAGGACGATTTGCGTCGGATTCCGCAATTGTGGCTATGGAGCCACAGGCGATGGAAGCTAAAGCATGAGGATTTCCCCGACGTGAAGTAGCAAGCCTATATTAACAATATGAAGATCGCCCTTTTAATAAGCAGGTTTCTCGACGGCGGGATAGACACTGTTATCGTCAGGTACGCAAACGGATTGACGAAAGACGGTCCCG
>JAFPDB010000224.1 GCA_017390085.1 Bacteroidales bacterium
CTCCGCGGCAACGCAAAACATATTGCTCGCCGCCCACGCCATGGGGCTCGGGGCGGTATGGTGCGGAGTATCGCCCATCAAGGAGAGAGTCCAAGCCACTTCGCAAATCCTTAAGCTGCCCTCTTTCGTCAAGCCCCTGTGCGTGATAGCGGTAGGGCATCCGGCCGAGAACCCGCAGCCAAAGGACAAGTGGAAGCCCGAGAACGTCCACCGCAATGCGGCATGGTAGCATTAAGTTTCTGAGTCTCACTGCATAGAGGACAAGACTCAAATCCCCCGCCAGACCGAGGCCTGGTGGGGGATGCTTATTTTTGCGTCGTACTCTCATCGGCTTCGGGAAATGCGGGGCGCATCGCGACGAGCGACAAAAGAGGGGGCTTAGCACCCCCTCTTTTCTATTTTTTTTTCAGCAATTCCTCTTACAGAAGTCCCATTTCCAGACGGGCCTCGTCGGTAAGGTTGTCTTCCGACCATGGCGGGTCGAAGGTCAGGTTCACCTCGACTGACTCGACGCCCGGAATTGCCTTGACTCGCTCCATGACCTCCTCTGGCAGGCTGTCGGCCACGGGGCAGTTGGGGGCGGTGAGCGTCATGAGGATTCGGACCTCGTTGGCCGTCGACACCTCAAGTTTATATATCAGACCCTGGTCGTTTATTTTGACAGGAATCTCGGGGTCGAACACCGTCTTGAGCTGCTCGATGACGAGCTGCTCGATGCTCTTGCCGCCGCTCGCTTGACTGTTCTGCTCCATTAGTAGGGTGCTTACTGGTTTAGTTGGCCTGGGTCTTAGCGGCGTAGGCCATGGCGTAGAGGCGTATTTGCTTAATCATTGCCAAGAGGCCGTTTGAACGCGTGGGGGTGAGGTTCTCTTTGAGCCCGATGCGGTCAATGAAGTAGAGTTCGGCCTTCTCGATGTCGCTCGCCTGCTGACCGTCGACGACCTTGAGGAGCAGGGCGACGATGCCTTTCACGATTATGGCGTCGGAGTCGCCCTTGAAAGTCAGGGAGCCGTCGGCGTTTTGGTCACAATAGATCCAGACGGTGCTTTGGCAGCCCTCGATTATGTATTCTGGCTTCCTGTGCTCTTCAGGATACGGCTCCATGTCGTTGCCCAACTCGATGAGGAGGGAATACTTGTCCATCCAGTCGTCATAGGCCGAGAACTGGTCTACAATCTCGTCCTGTATCTCGTTTATCGTCATTGTGATAATTGGTTTTCCGAAGGGAACAAGGCACGCCCGCGCGCCCGTTTTCACCTACAAATTTACCCCTTTGGTAAGTTTTTACTCCACGACGCGGGGCCTTATTTCGATAAAAATATCTAATTTGGCGTACTCTCCAAGTTACCAGAACAAACACACGCATGGCAACACGCCAGAAACTCCTGATGGAAGAGATGTGCCGAATGACGGCAGACGAGTTCCATCAAGCTCCCAAAACACCCCTTGTCATCGTCGCCGACGAGATCCGAAGCCTCAACAACATAGGCTCCCTCTTCCGCACGGCCGACGCCTTCCGCATCGAGGCCTTGATAATTTGCGGCACGAGCGGGACTCCCCCCCACCCCGAGATCCATAAGACGGCCCTGGGCGCCGAATATTCGGTTGCATGGCGGCAAGCCCCGTCGACGCTCGAGGCGGTGAGGCGGCTCAAGGCCGAGGGCTACGTGACGCTCGCCCTGGAGCAAGCGCGCGGCAGCGTGGCGTTGCAAGACCTGAGGGTCGAAACCGGCAAGCGTTACGCCCTGGTTATCGGCAACGAAGTCCGCGGCGTGAACCAGAGCGTAGTCGACGAGGCCGACACGTGCGTCGAGATTCCACAATTCGGCACCAAGCACTCGCTAAACGTGAGCGTATCGACTGGCATTGCCATATGGGAGATTGCCAAGCAACTAATAATCAACAAATAACAACCAGGATGAACAGATTACTCAAAACAATGGCGGCATCGGCCGCGGCTCTCCTGATGAGCATTGGCGCCTTGGCCCAAGACAACTTCTTCTACGACGGCGACGGCTTCTACATCAAGGCCAACAAGCGCGAAGACATCCGAATCGGCGTCAAGGGCGACACCAAACTCGCCACCGACAAAGTCAACAAGAATAAAATCGAGGTCATCTTCTACGACAGCGACTCCTCGACCCCCGAAGGCTACTCGGCCAAGCGCAAAAAGGGGGCCGACGCCGACTTCATCATCAACGACGCCCGCACCGAGATGATCGTCGAGGACAAGGGCGAGGGCCGCGAGATGATGAAGGCGCTCCTCTGGGCCAATGGCGACGTCAAGATCGAGTTCACCGTCGAGGACAAGTCGACGCCGCGCGGCTACAAGTACGCCGTCTTCACCCTGCCAAGCGAGCAGCGCAAGGCGATGACCAAGGCCGTGAGGAGGTAGCCCCCCGCACTGAGCCTATTTTATCACACCCATTGCCACACGACTGCCACAAGGTCGTGTGGCTTTAATGTTAAATAGCTATAACATATTGATAAAAACAGGCTATTGGGTACGCAATAAATTGAATATTATTGTACTCCGAAAAAGGCACAGCCTTCTTGTAGAGAACTGACACGTATTGATATTATTTTAGCAAGACAATCGCATGGAGACAATAAAATTCAAACCCATTATCAAGCCCACCCTGTGGGGCGGCGAAGCGTGGCTCATCTCAGCAGTACGAGGCTCGGAGTCGGTGGCCGAAGGCGGCGAGATGGACGGCATGACCCTGCCCCAGATTCTCGCCGAGCATAAGGCCCGGCTGCTCGGCAACGCCCCGTGGGAGAAATTTGGCGAGACGTTCCCCCTGCTCGTCAAGTTTATCGACGCGCGGCAGGACCTCTCCATACAGGTCCACCCCGACGACGAGATGGCCGCCCGCGTGCATGGCAAGCTCGGCAAGAACGAGATGTGGTACGTGGTCGACGCACTCAAGGGCGCCAGCCTCATCGACGGTTTTGCCAAGCCCCTGGCCGAGGCCGACTACGCAGCCGCAGTGGCAGACGGCTCGATTGAGGAGTACCTTAACAAGGTGAGCGTCGAGGTGGGCGACGTGTTCTACATCCCGGCGGGACGCGTGCACGGCATAGGCGGCGGCACCTATATTGCCGAGATCCAGCAGTCTTCCGACGTCACCTACCGCCTCTACGACTACAACCGCCGCGACGCCCAAGGCAACCTCCGTGAGCTGCACACCGAACTGGCCAAGCAGGCCATACGCTTCGGCGAGACGACGCCCGACCCCCGCACCCACTACGTCGAGCAGCCCGACAAGCCCAACCTGATTGTCGAATGCCCCTTCTTCACGACGAGCGTCATGCGGCTCCGGAAGCCTATGAAGAGGGACTACTCGTCGGTCGACTCGTTCAAGGTCATAATGACCCTCGACGGCTCTTGCAGCCTGACTTCGCCATGCGGGTCGACGGTGATCCTGCACCCCCGCGAGGCGGCGCTCGTCCCGGCGTCGACAGAGTGGCTCAACATAACGCCCGACGGCAAGGTCAAAATCCTCGAGAGCCACCTCTAAACAATTAGTTAACCCACTGAGTTACAAAAGAAAACATACAGCCCATGAAGAGATTAATGGCAACACTCGCGGCCGTGTGCGCGCTCTGCTCGACGTCGCTCGCCCAAAACAGTTTCGTGACAGTCAAAGACGGCCATTTTGAGCGTAACGGCAAACCGTATTACTATGTAGGCACAAACTTCTGGTACGGCGCCATCCTTGGATCCGAAGGCCAGGGTGGCGACAGGGCCCGCCTGGCGCGCGAGCTCGACAACCTCAAGGCCGCCGGCATGGACAACCTGCGTGTACTTGTCGGGAGCGACGGCGAGCGGGGCGTGAAGACCAAGGTAGAGCCGACCCTGCAAATCGCGCCGGGCGTCTACAACGACACCATCCTCGCGGGGCTTGACTACCTCCTCATGGAAATGGGCAAGAGGGGCATGGTGGCCATCCTCTATCTCAACAACTCTTGGGAATGGAGCGGCGGCTATTCGTTCTACCTCCAGCACGCCGGTGCCGGCGTGGCCCCGCGCCCCAACGAGGCGGGCTATCCGGCCTACATGGACTTCGTGAGCCGCTACGCCTCCAACCAACGGGCCCACGAGCTTTTCTACGACTACGTCCGTTTCATCATCGGGCGCAAAAACCGCTATACGGGCAAGGCTTATGTGGACGACCCCGCCATCATGAGCTGGCAGATTGGCAACGAGCCCCGCGCCTTTAGCGATGAGGCGAAAGAGCCTTTCGCCAAGTGGCTCGCCGAGGCTTCCGCTCTCATCCGCAGCCTCGACCCCAACCATCTCGTCAGCATCGGCAGCGAGGGCATGTGGGGGTGCGAGGGCGACATGGCCCTCTACGAGAAGATTTGCGCCGACAAGAATATCGACTATATGAACATCC
>JAFPDB010000225.1 GCA_017390085.1 Bacteroidales bacterium
AGAATTGGTCCCGTCGCGAAGCCGCCAGCAACCCTTGCGGCCCTATCTGGTTGAAAGAGAACATCTTCTCGCACAACTCGCCTCGCATGGCCAGGGCCAAGTTGACGGCAGAGATGCCTGTCGGCTCCCGAGGTTGCGACTTCTCGGCTTGGGCTATTATCTCGTCCCATTTCTCGCCTCGTACGAGGCTGTCAAGACGCAGGATGTCGTATTTTTCTGTGGAATAGCTGTTTATGACGACAAACGTCGCGGCCGCGCCTACGGCCGCTGTCTCGGCCCATGCCGCCCACGCCGCCCCCATCCGGGGCAGTAGTGCCATGGCGAGAGGGGTGAGCAGTATCGAGACCTCCACCGCGAAAAGCATTGGCGTGGTCGTCATATGATGGTTGTGGTAATTATGCCCGAAGCATATTTCCGATGGCGGGTATTGGCACATCCACGTTTGCGAGGCGAGGTACATTATGGCGGCCGTGTACGCCACGACTCCCGCGCTTGCCAGCCACTTGCCGCCGCGGGCGTCGGCCGCGGCGCAAAAAGCCGCGTAGACCACGACCGACGGGCCGAAAAGCTGATAGAGTGCCGGGATGGCGACAACTTGCGCGACAGCGCGCCACCTCCCGCTTCTCAAACGCCCGTAGGCCGCCGCAGCAAAAGCCAATGCCGTCAACGCGAAGAGGAGCGCGGGCTTGACATTCTCGTCGCCCATGTAGGCGAGCATGAGCGCCGGCGGAATGAGGCTAAGCCCGTAGTGTGAACCGTCCGCGCCAACGCCTCGGCCCATTTGCCAAACGCCCACTTGCAGCCCTACGAATAGAAGGGCCGCAAGAGCCGCTCCGGCTGTAGGGTAATAATTGAACTGGACGAGGAACTCCGCAGCGTATTCCGCCATCCCGCCAGCGACAACCAGATGCTCGAAAAGGTAGTCCCATGAGAACAGGAACATCTGATATTGTTCATAAAAAGATAGCGACTCAGGATGGGCGACAGCCCAAAACAGGAAGACGGTCACGAACAGTGCCGACGATACGATTATGCGGAGTGGTCTTGACATCGGGAGTTGGCGATGTTGAGCTTTGTGAGAGGGGGAGTGCGCTGTGGAGTATTAAAATATGTGCGAAGTTATAAAAATATGGTCAAGATTGGCTACTTTCGCCCATGGTATGCGACTCTCAAAAGGCAAAATAATATCAGTTGCCGTTTGCGCCCTAATCTCATTGGCCGCGGCGG
The DNA here is from genome assembly GCA_017390085.1 of Bacteroidales bacterium. Lineage (GTDB taxonomy): Bacteria > Bacteroidota > Bacteroidia > Bacteroidales > Marinilabiliaceae > W3P20-009. The sequence goes on from JAFPDB010000225.1 coordinate 1,228, forward strand.
TGTTTTTCTTGACGGCCTACCCCTTCCATTTCTTTCATCGTGAGCATTATACGCTCTTTCTGACCTCGGTCGATTTCGTTAGTCAGATGTTCTCGCAGGGGGTGTACCACCCTCGCCAGTGGTTGCCCACGATCGCGGGCGAATGGCTGACGCAATTCTTCTACTACGTGGGCGGCGGCCCCATAGTAGTGGGCGTGGCGCTCATGCTTCTTGGTCTGGCGGTAGCTCGGCTCATTCGCAGGCTGGGCGCGGGTTGGGCGTTGTCGACGTCGGTCGCGGCAGTGGTCATGATTTGGGAGGCGGGGCGGCAATGTGAGGGTGCCTACCCCTTGTCGTCGTCGCTTTCGCTCTTGGCTGGCGCCGCGCTCGCGTCGCTCTATCCCGTGCGCGGAACGGCCGCTCGGCGATATGCGGCTGCGGCGGTCATTTGCGCCATGGGCCTCACCTCGATAGGCTACGGCGGCGCGGTGGCCATTGGCTATGTGCTTGTGGCTGAGGCTATAGGGCGACGGTGGCCCATGGCGGCGGCTTCGCTCGTGGCGTTGGCTTTTGTGCCCTACGAAGGTTTTCGTGGCGGATGTTGGGTCGGGATGCCGAACATGACGTCTGAAGCCATAGTGCGGACCGACGTCAAGACCTTTTGGGGCAAGAGCCTTACGGCGGACGACTTTCCCGAAGCCGTGAGGAATGTCCAGATTTCCAATTGCCTGCACACGTTGTCGCAAATCCGCGCCCAGGGCGACGCCACCCTCGACAAAGTGGATTGGGATTGCACCCAACTCTTCATCCCTGTCAATTCGGAAGGCAACCACATGGCCTTCACGGCCGCCGGCGAAGTCTGGTATGCGCTTGGCGACATGACGATGGCCGAGCACGCCACAATACTCGGCATGATCTTCTCGCCCGCACATTGCTCGTCGCGCCACGTCAAGCGACTTGCCGAGATTGCCATGGCCCGGGGTGATAAACCCGCGGCGGCCAAATACTTGCGCATCCTCAGCCACACACTTCCGCACTCCACGTGGGCGGCGGCCCGCATGAGCGGTGAGGTTCCGTCGAGGACGGCTGAACTGCGCAACCTGATGCCCCGGACTGACACCCTCCGCGCCTCGGCCGATTACCGGACGTCGCTGCGCAACCTATTGGAGACCAACCCCGCCAACGCCTTGGCGCGCACCTACTTACTCGCCCTCGATATGCAGCAGAAGCACATGGCCGACTTTGCGGAAGACTATCTGCGCTACGGGCGCGGTGTCATGACCCGCGCCTACGCCGAGGCCCTGATGGTTGTCCTCGCCACGTCGCCGGCCGACGTCAGGACGCGTTTCGACGGCATACTCATACCCTCCGACGTGTGGCGCGACTTTGAGCGGTTTAACAGGCTCATGGAGCGGGGCGACGTCGGCGCCATGCGGCGCGAATTCGCGGGTTCATATTGGCTCTACTGTCAAAAAAATAAGAGATGAGGCTTTCGGCCCTATGTTTGCTAACGGCTGGCGTTCTGGCCTCTTGCGCGCCTACGCCGCCAACCTCGGCACCGCTACGGAGTGTCGAGACCTATCCCGACTACAGGGGCGTGACGATTCCGCGCGTCGTCGCGCCGCTCAATTTCATGTGCGTTTCCGACAGTGTCGACGCTTGGGCCGCCAATCTCTCAGCAGGCGGCGAGACGCTGAGCCTTGGCGGCTGGGGGCGGAAAGTCGTCATCGACGACGACGACTGGCGGCAATTGCTCTCCGACACCACGGCCCGAAAGCTCGACGTGGAGGTCTTCTTCCGCGCGAATGGGGAGTTCAGCCGCGACACATTCTCCATCTCAATCAGCGACGACGATTTCGACCCCTACGTCACGTACCGCCTCATTGAGCCGGGCTACGAGGTCTGGAACGCCATCCAGATTGTCGAGCGCGACATGACCTCCTTCGCCACTCGCATCCTTGCCGACAACGCCTCTCTCGACGGCAAATGCATGAACTGCCACATCCATGGGCAGCAGGGGCGGACGACGCTCTTCCACCTTCGCGGCAAGGGTGGCGGGACGATGCTGTTCCGCAATGGGGAATTGCGGAAGGTAGCGCTGCGCAACGACTCGATGAGCGGCGGGGCCGTCTATGGCGAAATCGACACGTCGGGGCGCTATGGGGTCTTCTCCACCAACGTCATAATCCCCGCGCTCCACTCATTGGGCAGCCGACGACTCGAAGTCTACGACACCGAGAGCGACCTTTGCATCGCCGATTTCGACAAGCGGCGGATGATACTCTCGCCCCTCGTGAGCGGCGATTCCAATCTTGAGACATTCCCCTGTTTCGCGCCCGACGGCCGTTCGGTCTATTTCTGCTCCGCGCCCGCGAAGCCTTTGCCCGACAGCTTGGCGTCGCTCCGATACTCAATCTTGCGCATAGGGTTCGATGGCGAGCAGTGGGCGTCCGAGGTCGACACCATTTGGAGCGCGAGTCGCGAGGGCGGCTCAGCCAGCTTCCCCAAGGTCTCGCCCGACGGCCGCTTCCTGCTCTTCGCGCGCTCCGCCAACGGCACATTCCCGATTTGGCACCGCGAGACCGACCTCAAGATGATCGACCTCGCCGACGGGCGTGAGGTCGACGTTAGCCCCCTAAACTCGCCAGTCTCAGAGACTTACCATACGTGGTCGTCGTCGGGGCGCTGGGTGGTCTTCGCCAGCAAGAGGGCCGATGGGCAGTATGGGCGCGTCTTTGTGGCCCATGTCGACGAGAGCGGAACGGTGGGGCGCCCGTTCGTGATTCCGCAGCGCGACCCGGAGTCAGACCTCCTGCTACTGAAGTCGTACAACATTCCGGATGTCAGCCCGCGCCCTGCGCCTTTCGACCGTTCTGCCGTCGAGGAAATCTGCGCCCATCTCTTCCTCAAGACGGAGGATGACGGACATATTGAGAGCATCGGCGGGAAGTCCGACCACGTTTGCATTGAGAGCTGCAGAAAGCTTTAAAACAGTTTCCTG
>JAFPDB010000226.1 GCA_017390085.1 Bacteroidales bacterium
GGCGTCGCTTGCGGCCCCGTCTCGCTCGGCGTATGGGGTTCGACAGATTTCGACGGCGCCAACAAAGAGGTCGACGTGACGCTCGCTTTCGACAAGGGCGGCTTCAACGCCACTCTTACCGACTACTACTATCCCGGCGAGGGGCTCTTCTTCACTTGGGATAAGGACGAGACCTGCCACCAGCTCGAGCTCTCTCTGGCCTACGACTTCGGCGAGAAGACCAATGTGCCGCTCTCTATCCTCTGGGCCACGATGCTCGGCGGCAACGACCTCAAGGAGGATGGCGACCGCCAGTTCTCAAGCTATTTTGAGCTCGCCTACACTTTCCCCGTCAAAGAGTTTGAGGTCGAGGTGGCTGCCGGCTTCACCCCCTTCGACAGCTTCTATCAGGCCGAGAGCGACGGATTCAACATGATCAACCTCTCCGTCAAAGGCTCGTATGACATCAAGTTCAACGACAAATTCTCCCTGCCCGTATTCGCACAGCTCGTCTTGAACCCCAACGCCGAGGACATCCACGTTGCTTTTGGCCTCTCTTTCTAAATTTCCACTCTATTCCGCAAACCGCCCTTGGCAACTGCTGCCAATGGCGGTTTTTTTGCGCAAAGCGAGTGCGCCGTATTCCTTGCCCATTTCGCCCATCAAAAAAATGGCGCGACCTACAAAAAGCATGTCGGCCGCGCCACTTTTGTTTACCTTTTCGCATCATACGGTATAAGCAGAGTGTAAACACCCTAAAACATAAGAATATGAATAAGATAACTAACCCCTCGACCCCCTCACGCCTGCCGAGGAGTCTCGCTTTCGCTTACGCGTTTCTGCTTACGGCCGCCATCCACATGGCAGCCCAACCCCAAGACGTCGAGCAAGTATTGACGTTCTCCAGTGCTGGCGACTTTTTGCTTCGCGCCCCCAAACATTGGGATGGCACGCTCTACTACTCCACCAACCTGAAGGATTGGAGCGTATTTGAGGGCGGCACGATAGGCTCTTCCAATGGACGTATCTACCTATGTGGCAAAGGGAACACCGTCATTACCGGATTCGAAACATTGGAGACTGAAGAAATATTCTGGAGAATGAATGAGAATGAAGCATCCAGCGACCCGAGAAAATGGGCATTCTATGCTACGGAAAGCGTCTCTTGCTCGGGCAATATTGAAAACCTGCTCGACTACGAGGTCGTGGCGAGCGGAGGACACCCCGAAATGGCGCACGGATGCTTTAGCCAAATGTTCAGAGGCTGCACGAGCCTGACTTCTGCCCCATCCCTCCCCGCCACGACGCTGGCAAATGATTGCTATCGTTTTATGTTCGGAGGCTGCACGAGCCTGACCACCGCTCCTTCCCTCCCCGCCACGACGATGGCTAAAAATTGCTATCAAGAGATGTTGGGAGGCTGCACGAGCCTGACCACCGCTCCTTCCCTCCCCGCCACGACGATGGCTAAAAATTGCTATCAAGCGATGTTCGTTGGCTGCACGAGCCCGACCACCGCTCCTTCCCTCCCTGTCAAGACGATGGCTAAAAATTGCTATCAAGCGATGTTCGAGCGCTGCACGAGCCTGACCACCGCTCCATCCCTTACTGCCAAGACTGGGCATATCGAGTCCGGAAACTTCCCCGTCGTCATCCTTACACAGACCGTTCCAATCGATAAGATCGAAGCACATAACTTCTCTGAGCTCAGCACCTATCTCGTCAAGACGGCAACCGTGACTATCGTCTGCGACGACGACTCAGTCGTCCTCGCCGCACGATACGACAAAGGCTACACCCCACCCTTCGTCTATACCACTTCGCGTATGCGCGGCGAGGCCGGCAAGTCCTACAAACTCATCGTCCAACACCACGGGCAAACCTTCGAGGCTCTCACCACGATTCCCACCGTCGTAGACATCGACTCCGTCATCGTGAGCAAAGCCGACGGGGCGGAGGGCAAGCTCCGGCTCCACATCTCATTCGCCGACGACCCCGCGACTAAAGACTACTACAAGATTTTCTCCAACGACGACACCGAAAGCAAAATGCTCCTCTCCTCAACCATGCAGACTTTCGACGACGCTATCCTTTCTGACCATAACACGATGCCCGTCTATCGGGGCCAAACTTACCTCAATCAGGACTACGACGCCAACTTCCTCCCGGGCGAGCGTCTGACCATAAAACTCTGCCACATCGACGCCCACTCCTACGCCTTTTGGCACGAATACGAGAATTCCATCTCTTTCTCGCGCAACCACATCCTCCAGTTCACCGAGAACCTGCCCTCCAACATCAGCGGCGGCATCGGATGTTGGTGCGGCTACGGCGTCTCAACCGTCAAAGTCGATTTGGCAGCAGAATAGCCCCCCACTTGCCGCAAAAAATTAAGGGCGGCCTTCCAACCGGAAGGTCGCCCTTAAACTGTTTGTGCTCCTCGCTTATTTCAGCTTGGTGTAGCCGTACTTGGCGTTCGAGCCGAGCTCCTCCTCAATACGGATGAGCTGGTTGTACTTAGCCATACGGTCGGTGCGGCTCATAGAACCGGTCTTGATCTGGCCAGAGTTCGTAGCGACTGCGATGTCGGCAATCGTCGTGTCCTCGGTCTCGCCAGAACGGTGAGAGGTGACGGTCGTGTAGCCATGACGGTGTGCCATCTCGATAGCGTCGAGAGTCTCGGTGAGAGAGCCGATCTGGTTGACCTTGATGAGGATAGAGTTGCCGGCGCCCATCTGGATACCCTTCTGGAGGAACTTGACGTTCGTCACGAAGAGGTCGTCGCCGACGAGCTGGCACTTCTTGCCAACCTTCTCGGTGAGTTTAACCCAGTTGTCCCAGTCGTTCTCGTCGAGACCGTCCTCGATGGAGTCGATGGGGTAGGTGTCGATAAGGTGCTCGAGGAACTCGATCTGCTGAGCGGCGGTGAGCTTCTTGCCGTTGGGGTCCTTCTGCTTGCCGTTCTTGAGCTGCTTGTAGTCGTAGTACCACTCGCCGTTCTCCTGGATTGCGAACTCAGAAGCAGCGCAGTCCATTGCGATCGTGACCTGCTCTTTCGGCTTGTAGCCTGCTGCCTCGATGGCCTTGACGATGATGCTGAGAGCGTCCTCGATGCCGTCGAGAGCGGGGGCGAAACCGCCCTCGTCGCCAACGGCGGTGCTGAGGCCGCGAGCCTTGAGGAGCTTAGCGAGGTTGTGGAAAATCTCTGCGCCCATGCGGATGGCCTCCTTCTCGTTGGCTGCGCCTACGGGACGGATCATGAACTCCTGGAACGCGATGGGAGCGTCAGAGTGAGCGCCGCCGTTGATGATGTTCATCATGGGAACGGGGAGGGTGTACGCGTTGCATCCGCCGATGTAGCGATACAAGGGGATGTTCAGAGCCTTAGAGGCTGCCTGAGCGACTGCGAGCGAGACGCCGAGGATGGCGTTTGCGCCGAGCTTGCTCTTCGTGGGAGTGCCGTCCAGGGCGAGCATCTTGTTGTCGATCTCGCGCTGGTTGAGGACATTGTAGCCCTTCAATGCGGGTGCAATGACGGTGTTGACGTTGTTCACTGCCTTCTGGACACCCTTGCCGAGGAAACGGCCTTTGTCGCCGTCGCGGAGCTCGAGAGCCTCGTTCTCGCCGGTAGATGCGCCAGATGGAACGGCTGCACGGCCAAGTACGCCATTTTCAAGTGTGACGTCTACCTCTACGGTAGGATTGCCGCGAGAGTCAAGAATCTCGCGAGCCCAGATTTTCTCAATGATCATTTTTTTGATTGTTTAAAAAGGTATTACTTGTTGTTCGATCTCTGAACTTCTCCCGCAGGGTCGACACCCCGGGGGCGCAGGACGGGTCGATGTCAATCGCGACCTTTGGGGGCGTGGCTCCGACCCCTCCACTAAGCGGCGAAAATAGCCTTTTTCGCTCTATTATCCAAGAACTTGCCACCCCCTTTTCTCGTTTTCGCAGCCGCTAATTCCCGATTATATGGGTGCGCCATATTGACGATTTACCCTTTTTTACGTTATTTTTGTAACCATGTTGCGTCGCATATCTATTAATACGCATTGCATCGTCGCGGCTCTGACGGCATTGCTCCTGCTTGCCGGCTTCTCGGTCGGGGCTTTCGCCAAGTCCCGACGCGGCAAGACCTATGAGAACATCCTCGACTTCGGCTCCTGCGGCCGGCATCTTTTCTGGAAATACGAGAACGGGGTCCTTAAAATCAGGGGCTTCGGGCCCATGGATAATTACCCGACCCCCTACGACGCACCATATTCGCCTTTCGCCAAAGACATCGTTTCGGTCGTCCTGTCCGACAGCGTCACCAGCATCGGCTCCAACGCCTTCGCCCTCTGCGTAAACCTCCAGTCCATCAACATCCCGCGCTACGTCGACCGTATAGGCCAACGGGCTTTCTACGGATGCTCGCAACTCGGCCATCTCGACATGCCGCCCTTCATCGACAGGTTTGGCGACTACGCTTTCTTCCGTTGCCTCAAACTCACGTCGCTGCCCATCCCCAAGAAGGTCCGGAAGATTCCCGCGGGCTGTTTCCAAGGCTGCGCCGGCATCACCGAGGCCGACGTGCCCTCGGGGGTCACGTCCATCGCGTCGCTCGCTTTCGCTGGCTGCAAGAGCCTTTCGTCGGTCTCTATCCCGGCTTCCGCCACTTATATCGCCGGCACGGCTTTCTCCGACTGCCCATCGCTCGCCAGCCTCAAGGTGGCCGCGGGGAACCCTGAGTACGAGACGCCGGGCGGCGTCCTCATGACGCGCGACCGGACCAAGCTAATCCTCTACCCGTCGCTCATGGAGGGCGACGCCTACACCATTCCCGAGGGCGTCAGGCAAATAGCGCAAGGCGCTTTCTTCGCCGCGTCCAATCTGAAGGAGGTGACATTCCCACAGGGTGTCGACAGCGTCGGCAATGGCGCATTCTCCAAGTGCGAGGCGCTCTATAAGATTACCATCTACGAGCCTTTCGACAAGTTCGGCAACCACGTCTTCTCCAACTGCCCCAACATCTCCGAGATCCACATCACGTCCACTGGCGAGGCCTACGCAATCATAGACGGCGTGCAATTCTCCGTCGACCGGAAGAAACTCCTCGCCTATCCCGCCGCCCGCAAGGACGAGACCTATGTCGTCCCCGAGGGTGTCGAGGTCATTGGGGCTAAGGCTTTCGCCTCATGCACCAACTTGCGGACGGTCAAGATGTCCAATTCCGTCCATACCATTCAGAATGGCGCTTTCCACAAGTGCGGGCTTCTGGAGACTGTCGTCCTGCCCGAGCAGCTCGACAGCATCTGCCGCGGGGCCTTTTCCGAGTGCCCCTCGTTGCGCAACGTCAAGATTCCCGAGACGGTCACGCTCATCGCCCCCTACGCTTTCTTCAAGTGCACTTCGCTTCGCAAGATTGTGCTGCCCCCGGGTCTCGGGCGCGTCTCGCAATACGCTTTCTCGGGTTGCTCGGCTCTCGAGAGCGTCACACTGCCCGAGGACATGCCCACCATCGACCCCTACGCCTTCTCCCAATGCTCGGCTCTTAAAGACCTGACGCTCAACCCGCTCCTCGACTCCATAGGGAACTTCGCGTTCCAAGACTGCTATTCGCTCGACGCCATTGAGCTTCCGGAGGAGCTCCACTACGTCGGCAAGGGCGTGTTCGAGAATTGCTTCGCGCTCTCATATGCCGCCCTCAATGCCAATATCGAGGTCTTCCCCCCGCGCCTTTTCAGCGGCTGCCGTTCGCTCGCGCAGCTTGTCGTCCCGACGGTAGCGCCTCCCAAGGTCGACAAGTCGTCGCTCTACGGCGTGAACCTCAAGACGCTTTTCGTCACCGTCGACGAGGAGTTCCTCAGCGCCTTCGAGAAAGACCTCTTCTGGGGACGTCTCCCCTGTTTTCAGCCAGCGCCACCCAAGCAATGAAACGGAAGTCGGGTCTTGTGGCGATGAGCCTTAAGCTCTTGGCGCTCGTGGTTTTCACGCCCTTTCTCGGGGTGTTCCTCGCCGTCGTCATCTATCGTTTCGTGCCGGTGACCGACACCGTCTTCATGAGGCGTATGGCTCAGAAGAACAATGTCGAGGTTCGTCAGCAGTGGGTCCCGCTTTCGCAGATCTCCGCGAGCCTCCCCCTGGCGGTCGTCTCGTCCGAAGACAATCTCTTCACAAAACACAATGGCTTCAGCTGGACGGCCATCGAGAGGGCCTACAACGAGAGCAAGAAGGGCAAACGCACCCGCGGCGGCAGCACCATCTCCCAACAAACCGCCAAGAACGTCTTCCTGGCCAACGCCCCATCTTACGTCCGCAAGGCTGTCGAGGTCCCTATCACGGCCATGATCGAGTTGGTCTGGGGTAAGGAGCGCATCATGGAGGTTTACCTCAACATTGTCGAATTCGGCCCCGGCGTCCATGGGGCCGAGGCCGCTTCACAAACCTACTTCCACCACCCCGCAAAGAATCTGTCGTCGGCCGAGGCGGCACTCATGGCGGCCGTCATGCCAAGCCCCGTAAGGTTCAAGCTGTCGGCCCCGTCGCCCTACGTCCGTCGCCGTCAGGCGCAAATCCAGTCGCTCATGCGCAAAATCGGCAAGGTCGACTATCATCGTTCCGACAAATAAACCACGCCCCCCTCACCCTCTCCCATTCTCCCTACGGTCCTTCATTATGGCGGCGAAATTGTCTTTGGCCCACTGGACCATCGGGCGACAGGCCTCGATAAACGAGAGGGCGCGGGGCGTGAGCGAATACTCGGTCCGCGGCGGCACTTCGGCATAGACGGAGCGGCCCACGAAACCGTCGGCCTCGAGCGCCCGGAGCGTGGAGGTCAGGACCTTTTGCGAAATGTCGGGGATGGACTTCTGGAGCTCTGAAAAACGCATCGGGCCGTCGTGACGCACAAGCTGATGCAAGATAAGTAGCGACCACTTGTCGCCGACGCGCGCCAAAATGTTGCGCACAGGGCAATTGGGGAGTAGCTCCTCGCCCGGGATTATGTTCCTTTCAAA
>JAFPDB010000227.1 GCA_017390085.1 Bacteroidales bacterium
CGGTGAGCAGGTAGCGCATGAGGGGCAGGAGGGTTTGGTAGCGGTGGCCGAGGGCGGCTTCGGACTGGGCGAGGAGCAGGTGCGCCGGGGTGAGTGCCGGCTTCTTGGCTATGGCCGTCTGGCAGAGGCTCGAGGCAATGGAGAAGTGGCCTTTTTGCGACATCATGTCGGCGTAGTAGAAGGCGGCCTCGGCGTGGCCTTGGCGGGTGAGCTTGGCGTATATGCGTCGCGCGGCGCGGTCGTATCCTTGGCGTTGGCGGCATCGGGCCTCGATGAGCCGCGCGTCGTCTTTGAGGGCGAAAGCCTCGTCGCGCTGGAGGGCCTGGGCACGGTCGAGAGCCGCGACGACGTTGCCCATTTCGAGGTATGTGTCGGCGGTGGCGAGACTGGCCTCGTCTGTTTTCACTTGACTGTAGAGGTTGATAGCTTCGGTGTAGTTGGCGGCGTCGCGCCACCGGGCGGCCCGTGCCATCAGGCTGTCCGTTTGCGCGGCCGATTGCTGCGCGGAGGCGGCCGTCGAAATGGCTATCAGTGCCATAGACGTCAGAATGTTTCTCATCATGTCGCGAAGATAGGCGACGGGCGCGGTAATGGTCAAAAGATTCATCCCAATGGCGTAATATGCTCAACGAAAGATGACATTCTGGAACATTATTATGAAAAAAAAGTATAAGGGTGGGATGTAATATGCAAATAGGGGTGTTTTTGCCATGACGTTTTGAATGTGAAACGGATTTTCATCCTCCATTAAGAAAGTTTAAAAAAGGTATCTTCGCGCAACGTGAATTGCCAATGGCGTTTACATACAAGGCGAACGAAAAAATCAAGAACATATATGAAAAGAACTAGTTACAAGTTTTATTTTGTCGTAGGGCTGTTGCTCACATTAATCTCTTGCCCCGCATTGGCGGAGGACGTCGAACAAAAGTTCACCAATGCTGACGGTTCAGAAGCGACTTGGACATACACTATTAAAGGAAATGGTAATGTGTCGCTCAAAAGTGTAAGCGGCGCAAAAGGGGCAGTCACGATCCCTGCCACGATTACAGTCGATGGTACAGACTACTCGGTTGAAGGGACTGTCGACCTCGATGTTAAATCAGTAGATTACGGGGTTTTCCAGAGCAATTGCGACATTACGGAGGTTACAATAGAAGAAGGCATCACCTCGATTGGCATCAGCGCTTTTCAGAATTGCACAAATCTCGAGAAAGTCACCTTCCCTAAGACCCTCACGAAAATCTCCTCCAACGCATTCCTGCAATGTTCTGCGCTTAAAACGATTGTAATCCCCGAAGGGGTGAAGTCCATAGGCTCGGCTGCATTTAAGCAGTGCAAAAAATTGGAGACGGTCACGCTCCCCGCTTCGCTTGAAACAATCGGGTCGGAGTGTTTCCAATGGGACGAAAAACTTAAGTCCGTCACGATAACCGAGGGAAGCAAGCTGAGCGTTATTGGCGACTATGCGTTTGAGCAATGCAAAGCCTTGACCAGCATAACGATACCCGGCTCGGTATCGCGAATCGGGCAGTGCGCATTCCAGTGGTGCAGCGGTCTCTTAACGCTTACAATCGAGGACTCTAAGACATCCATGGAGATTGAGGATAAAGCTTTCCTCCAATGCACGGGATTGACCTCGATAGAGATCCCGGGACGCGTCAAGACGATTGGCAACGACGCCTTTGACTACTGCTACAACGTCACGGAGATAACGATTGGGGATGGCGTCGAGTCTATTGGCGACAAAGCATTCTCACAATCGAAGATTACTGAGATTTACATTCCGGGCTCAGTTAAGACGATTGGCTCTAACGCCTTCGAATTCAGCTCTTCTTTGAACAAAATCACCCTCGGCGACGGAGTTGAGAACATTGGCAACTCCGCATTCAAAGGGCATGGCAACGACTTAGAGCTCATTTGCGAGGGAACGACCACAATCCCGTCTTTAGGAGACAACAGCTTCAACAATTATGGCAACGTGTCGATAAAGGTTCCCGCGGGATATGAGGACAAGTATTCGACCGACAAAGGCTGGACAGGACAGTTGGAAGTCACGGCCGTCGAGCAGATAAGAATCGACGAGGGGCGAAAGGCTTACTTCGACCTTCAGGGCCGTAGGCTCGCCAGCCGCCCGACCAAGGGCATGTATATATCGGAGGGCAAGATTGTCGTAGTGAAGTAACAGCCCTCGGCGGGTTTAGTCCGATAGAAAATTTTGCGCCCGCGCGACAGTCTTGTCGCGCGGGCATTTTTGTGATCATCGTATACAGGAGAAGCCGTAGCAATGATGAAGGAAATAAGAAGAGGGAGACCTCCGCAAGCGCGGAGGTCTCCCTCTTACTTGTAGAGCCTTTTAGGCCTATGCACTATTTCTTGTAGACGAGCAAAGCAGAATATGTGTTGACCCCGAGAGCCGAGTGGCCTTCGTACTTGATGTCGATAACGTCGCTGGAGTCAATCTTCTCTTGCGCGATGTATTCGTTGATTTGCGAGTCGAGAGCCTCGTCGAAGTCGTCAGTGCCGGCGTATTGGAACTGTTTTGTCATGATGGTAGCCATATTCCTGAGATTTTTGTCAGTTCTTGATTTCTTAAGAAGTGTTGGCAAATATAATAAATAAAGTCTTTGTGATAGTTATTGCTATCCTAATATTCTGCTGACAACGTCGACAAGCAAGTCGCGGTTGGAGGTCTCAGGCCAATTGAGTCCTTTGGAGCGCATATCGTAGTCGGCAATGAGCTGCGTAATCTTCATGCATTGCGTGGCGGAGTAGAGTCTTGCCGCCGGGGCGAAAACTTTCTGGACCATGTAGGGACTCCGCTCTCCGGCGGCGAGCGTGGCTTTGACGGCCTCTTCGTCGCTTTTCTTCTTGGTGCGTGTGTAGCAATAGGTGAAGAGGTGGTCAAAACCGTTGTAGAGGGCGGCGAATACGGCCTGTACGGGGTATTGCTTCTCGTTCTGCCCGAAGGCCTTGACGATTCTCATCGCCTTGCCGCGGTCCCTTTTGAAGAGTGCGTCGCGCAGCTCGAAGGCGTTGTATTCTTTGCTGATGCCGACATTGTCGGCCACCATGTCGGCCGTGATGGTCTTCAGGTCGGGGCCAACGGCCGAGCGGATTTTCTCAATGGCCGATGCGGCGTCGCCCATGTTGGTCCCGACGAACTCGGCCAGCAACTCGGCGGCCTTGTCTTCGATTGAGAAGCCGCGGCGCATGGCGTGGGTCGAGATCCATTGCGGCATCTGGTTGTCGTAGAGGGCCTTGGTCTCCAAGATCGCGCCCCCCGCCTTGTCGATGGCTTTGAAGAGGCGAGTGTTCTTGGCGAGGAGCTTATACTTGTGGCAGAGGACGAGGATTGTCGTCTCGAGATGGTGGGCGGCGTAGGCTTCGAGCTCGGCGAGCCCCTGGGTGTTTTGGGCCTCCCTGACAATGACTACTCGGCGCTGCACGAAGGTCGGGTACTGGTCACATTGGAGGGCGATCTTCTTGCCCGACGTGTCGCGCCCGTAGATGACGCTCTGGTTGAAGGCGCGGTCAGCCTCGGGCATGGCGTTGGCCTCGATGTAGTCGCTCACCACGTCGATGGGGTATGGCTCCTCGCCATGCAAGAGGTAGATGGGGCGGTAGACCCCTTTTTTCAGCTCTTTGAGGATTTCGTCTTGCGAGAGGGATGGCATGGAGTTGTATAGGTGTCAGAATTTCAGGTGCTTGACGGAATTGCCATTACGCTCGATGATCTTGAGGGCGTCTATTCCGATCTGGAGGTGCGGTCGGACGAAGGAGGCCGTGACCTTTTTGTCGCTCTCTGTGGTCTTGACCCCCTCGGGGATCATGGGCTGGTCGCTCACGAGCAAGAGGGCGCCGGTTGGTATCTCGTTGTGGAAGCCCACGGTGAAGAGGGTCGCTGTCTCCATGTCGACGGCCATGGCCCTCATGACCTCGAGCTTCCGTTTGAAAGATTCGTCGTGTTCCCAGACTCGCCGGTTGGTGGTGTAGACCGTGCCTGTCCAGTAGTCCAAGGCGTGGTCCCTTATGACGCCCGAGACGGCTCGCTGTAGGGAGAAGGCCGGCAGTGCGGGGACCTCGGGCGGCAGGTAGTCGTTGCTCGTTCCCTCGCCACGGATGGCGGCGATGGGGAGTATGAAGTCGCCAATCTTGTTTTTCTTCTTGAGGCCTCCACACTTGCCAAGGAAGAGCACGGCATTGGGGTGTATGGCTTGCAGCAGGTCCATTATGGTGGCGGCGTTGGGGCTTCCCATGCCGAAATTGATTATCGCCACGCCGTCGGCGATGACGTTCGGCATGCTGCAATTGCGCTCCACGGGCGCGCCTGTCAGCTCGGCAAACATATCGAGATAGTTCATGAAGTTCGTCAGCAGGACGTAGCCCGGGAATTCGTCGAGCCGCCTGTTTGTGTAGCGCTGGAGCCAGTTCTCCACGATTTCGTCTTTCGTCTTCATAGAGCGACGTTGTTTTATGCAGATTCTTTATTGCCAACCAAAGATAATCAAATGGGGGGTGCATTCCAACGGGTAAATCTTAACTTTGCAGAGCTACGAAAATTTGAACGGCCGGGGCGTCCTCCCCCCCCCCGTCCGCCCGACTCCCGATGGCCAGCAAGAATTTTACAGACACGCCCCTGATGCGCCAATACATGAGCATCAAGGCCAAGCATCCCGACGCGATGCTGCTCTTCCGCGTCGGCGACTTCTACGAAACGTATCTCGACGACGCCCCCAAGGCCGCGAAAATCCTCGGCATAACGCTCACCCAGCGGAGCGGCACCAATCCCGAGCTCGGGGCGCTTGCCGGATTCCCCCACCATGCGCTCGACACGTACTTGCCCAAACTCGTCAGGGCAGGTCTTCGCGTGGCCGTATGCGACCAGCTCGAGGACCCGAAGACGGCCAAAGGCATCGTCAAACGCGGGATCACGGAGCTCGTGACGCCCGGCGTGGCGATGACCGACGGGGTGCTCGTGACGGGCGAGAACAACTTCCTGTGCTGCGTCAACTTCACGGCCGCCAACGTGGGCATAGCGTTTCTGGACATCTCGACGGGCGAATTCATGATGGGGCAGGGCGACGTCCACTACGCCGACCGCCTCTTGGCCACCTTCCGCCCCAAGGAGGTCCTTTTCGAGAAGGGCAAGCGGCAGACCTTTGTCGAGGCTTTTGGTCCCAAATGGGTCACCTACCCATTCGACGACTGGGCATTCCAACCCCAAGCCGCCAATGAGAGGCTCCTGAAACATTTCGACACGCAGAGCCTCAAAGGCTTCGGAATCGACGGCCAGACCGCCGGCGTGACGGCGGCGGGGGCGATCCTCTACTATCTCGACGTGACGCAACACGACGGCCAAGCCCACATCAGCCGCCTGCAACGGATCGACGAGCAGTCGTACGTATGGCTAGACCGCTTCTCGATACGCAATCTCGAGATCCTCAACGACGGTCGCGACGGCACGTGGTCGCTGGCCGACATTGAGGACCGGTCCACGACGCCCATGGGGTCGCGACTCCTTAAAAGGTGGCTCGTCATGCCCCTGCGCGACCTCAAGGCCATCGGCCGCCGCCACGAGGCCGTGGAGGAGTTCGTGGGCGACCAGTCGTTGACCGTCGGCGTGACGGACGTACTGAAGATGGTGGGCGACATGGAGAGGCTTGTCGGGAAAATCGCCTGTATGCGAATCACGCCCCGCGAAGTCGTGATGCTCAAGAAGGCCCTGGGAGCCATTCCCGTCCTCAAGCAGTTGGTGGCCGAAAACATACCTGGCGGAGCCCTGGCCCGGCTGGTGGCGGAGCTCGACGATTGCGCCGCCTTGCGCCAACGCATTGAGCACGACATCGTCGCCGACCCGCCGACAACGATTCAGAAGTGCGGAGTCATCGCTGGCGGCGTCTCGGCAGAGCTCGACGAGCTTAGGCAAATCTCCGCGTCGAGCCGCGACTACCTTGCCGCCCTGCAAGAGCGGTTGGCCCAGGAGACCCAGATCCCGTCGCTCAAGGTGGCCTACAACAACGTCTTCGGCTACTACATCGAAGTCCGCAACACATATAAGGACAAGGTCCCCTCGGAATGGATTCGC
>JAFPDB010000228.1 GCA_017390085.1 Bacteroidales bacterium
AAGCAGAGACGAGATAAATTGGCGAGGCCCACCTGAAACCATTCAGGCGGGCCTCCGCGTTTTTACACAACAAAACCATTTCACCCCCGACACCGAAAAAAATGAAGCAGAAAAGAAGGGTCGCCATACAGGGAGTCAGCGGCGCCAACCACGAGATAGCGGCCCGCGAATTCTTCCGCGACTACGACGTGGAAGTCGTGCCGTGCCTGACGTTCGAGGACCTCTTCCGCCGCGTCCGCGAAGAGGACGACCTCTACGGCATATGCGCCATCGAGAACACCCTCGTGGGCTCCATACAGGCCAACTACACCCTTCTGAAAGACTCCGGCCTCGAGGTCATCGGCGAACACAAGCTCCGCATAAAGCACAACCTGATGGCCCTGCCCGGCGTCAGGATGGAAGACATCCGCGAGGTCCACTCCCACCCCATGGCCCTGGGCCAGTGCAAAGCCTTCTTCAAAGACTACCCCGAAATCCGCCTCATCGAGAGCGAGGACACCGCCCTCTCGGCCAAAGAGGTGGCGGACAAAGGCCAGCGCGACGTGGCGGCCATAGCCCCAGCCATAGCCGCGGAGCTGTACGGCCTCGACATCCTGCGCGCCGGCATCGAGACCAACAAGAAGAACTTCACACGTTTCCTTGTGGTCAACGAGAGCGGCACACTCGACCGCGACGAGCTCCTGGCGCAAAACAGGATCGACCGCGCCTCAATCGTCTTCACCCTGCCGCAAGCGGGCGAGGTGGGCAGCCTCTCCAAAGTGCTGACCGTGCTGGCGTTCTACGGGATCAACCTGACCAAGATACAATCCAACCCCGTCGTCGGCCACGAGTGGGAATACATATTCTACGTCGACCTCTCGTTCCGCAACTACACCCGCTACGTGCAGTCCATCTCCGCAGTACGCCCCCTATGCTCGTCGCTCCGCGTACTGGGCGAATACGAGACCGGCCGGCAGTCCGACGAAAACTGAAAACAAAAAAGAAAAAACGATGATAATATCGCCAGCCAACCGCGCGAGCAAAGTTGAGGAGTACTACTTCTCGCGCAACAACCGCCGCCTCGACGCCATGCGCAAAAACGGCGTCGACATCATAAACCTGGGCATCGGCAGCCCCGACATGCCCCCCTCGGCCGAAGTCGTCAAGGCACTGGCCGAGAACGCCGCCCGCCCCGACGTCCACGGCTACCAGCCCTACGTCGGAATCCCGCAGCTCCGGGCGGGCTACGCCGAATGGTACGCCAAATGGTACGGAGTGCAGCTCGACCCCGACCGCGAGATCCTCCCCCTCATTGGCTCGAAAGAGGGAATAATGCACATCATGATGGCCTTCATCAACGAGGGCGACGGCGTACTGGTACCAGACCCAGGCTACCCGACCTACTCCTCCGTGGCAAAACTCGTCGGCGCCAAGACCCACACCTACAAGCTCCATGAGCACCTCGGCTGGCAGCCCGACTTCGACGAACTGGAGAAGATGGACCTGACAGGCGTCAAAATCATGTGGACAAACTACTCCAACATGCCCACAGGCGCGCCCGCCACAATGGAGCTCTACGAGAAAATCGTCGACTTCGGCCGCCGCCATAAGATACTGATCTGCAACGACAACCCATACAGCTTCATCCTCAACGACCACCCCATATCGATACTGGCCGTCGAGGGCGCCAAAGACGTATGCATCGAGCTGAACTCCATGAGCAAAGCCCACAACATGGCCGGATGGAGGTTTGGCGTGGCGGCCTCCAACGCCGAAGTCATAGAGACAGTCCTGCGCGTCAAGAGCAACATGGACAGCGGCGTCTTCCGCCCCATGCAGATGGCGGCCGTGGAGGCCCTGAAGCTCGACAAGGATTGGTTCACCGCCCTGAACGACGAGTACCGCCGCCGCCAGAAACTCGCCTTCGAGATAATGGACGCCCTGGGCTGCCGATACAACCCGAAGCAAGGCGGCCTGTTCGTCTGGGCCAAAGTGTCCGACAAATGGAAAGACGCCGAGCAGCAAAGCGACGAGATCCTGAACCAGACGGGCGTCTTCATCACGCCCGGCTTCATCTTCGGCAGCCAAGGCACGCGATTCCTCCGCATCTCGCTATGCGCCAAAATGCCCGTCTTCGAAGAGGCGTTGAGGCGCATCAAATCGATGAAATAGAATAACAAAAACAAAGAAAAAGAGACCACATACAAAGATGGAAGCAAAGCTCGAACTCGAATCAATACTCCTCCCGGGGATGGAGGCCAAGCGCCCCCTCGTCATAGCCGGCCCGTGCAGCGCCGAGACCGAGGAGCAAGTCATGAACACCGCCCGCGAACTCTCGTCCAACGGCGTGAAGGTATTCCGCGCCGGAATCTGGAAACCGCGCACCCGCCCCGGCTCATTCGAGGGCGTGGGGTCGGTCGGCCTGCCATGGCTCCAGAGGGTGAAACGCGAGACCGGGATGTACACGGCCGTAGAGGTGGCAACCGCCCAGCACGTCTACGAGGCCATCAAATATGGCGTCGACATGCTCTGGATCGGAGCCCGCACCACGGCCAACCCGTTCGCCGTCCAAGAAGTCGCCGACGCCCTCCGCGGCACCGACATGCCCGTCCTGGTCAAGAACCCCGTCAACCCCGACCTCGAACTCTGGATAGGAGCCTTCGAGCGGCTTAACCGCGCGGGCATCAAGAGGCTCGGCGCCATACACCGCGGATTCTCCGTATACCAGAAGATAAAGTACCGCAACGACCCACAGTGGCAAATCGCCATCGAGCTTCACCGCCGCATCCCCGAGCTGCCCATCATTACCGACCCGAGCCACATCTCGGGCGACAGCGAACTGGTGCTTGAGGTCTCGCAACAAGCCATGGACCTCAACTTCGACGGCCTGATCATCGAGAGCCACGAGTGCCCAGCCCGCGCGTGGAGCGACGCCAAGCAGCAAGTGACGCCAGCCCACCTGAAGATGATCCTGGGCGACATCGTGGTCCGCGACGCCTCCATTGGCGACAAGCCCCGCACCGAGCTCGACGAGCTCCGCCAGCAAATCGACATGCTCGACAAGCAGCTCATAGAGATCGTCTCAAAGCGCATGAGCATCTCCGAGAAAATAGCAAAGTACAAGTACGAGAACGGCATCACCGTCCTCCAGGCGCGCCGCTACGACGAGATTTTGGCGAGCCGCCGCGCCATAGCCGAGCAAAACAAGCTCAACCCCGACTTCGTCATCAAGCTCTACGAGGCAATCCACGAAGAGAGCGTCAACCGCCAGACGGGCGTCATGCGCGACCTCCAGAAGGCGTCCAAGTAACCCCGCAGCCCCTCGACACGATGAGAATTTGCATTGTCGGGGCCGGCAAGATGGGCTCCTTCCTGGCGGACACCATGTGCCTGCTCCACGACGTGGCAGTCTACGACACCGACGTCCACAAACTACAATACGTCTTCAACACCCGGCGGCTGACGACACTCGACGAGATTCGCCAATTCGACCCTGAGCTGCTCATCAACGCCGTCACGCTCAAATACACCCTCAAGACATTCGAGGAGGTATTGCCCTACACGTCGGAGCGCTGCATGCTGTCAGACATCGCGTCGGTCAAGACGGGGCTCCTGGCTTTCTACAAGCGTAGCGGCCGCCCCTTCGTCTCGACGCACCCGATGTTCGGCCCCACCTTCGCCAATTTGCGCGAGCTTAGCCAGAACCACGCCGTCGTCATCAGCGAGGGCGACCATCTGGGCCGCGTCTTCTTCAAGG
>JAFPDB010000229.1 GCA_017390085.1 Bacteroidales bacterium
CTGCAAAGCCTCGAACCCAAAGCCCTCTGGGAACAATTCCGCCAACTGACACTCATCCCGCGCCCGTCAGGACACGAGGCGGCGGCCCTCAACCATATAGCCGAAGTCGGCAAGAGCCTCGGCCACGAGGTCATACGCGACGGAGGCAACGTCATAATCAGAGCCAAAGCCACACCGGGATTGGAGAACCTCACCCCCGTAATCCTACAGGGGCACGCCGACATGGTCCCGCAGAAAGAGACCGACTCGACACACGACTTCACGACCGACCCCATCGAGACCATCGTGGCCGACGGCCAGGTGACAGCCAACGGCACCACCCTCGGCGCCGACAACGGCATAGGACTGGCGGCCGCGCTCGCCGTCTTGACCGACCCTACTGTCGAGCACGGACCAATAGAAATCCTCGCCACGCGCGAAGAAGAGACCAGCATGGGCGGAGCGTCGGCCCTCGCCCCGGGAGTGCTCAACGGACTGATGCTCCTGAACCTCGACACCGAGGCCTGGGGCGAGATATGCATCGGCTGCGCAAGCGGAATCGACGTCACAGCCACGTTTAAGGGCACCCGAGTCGAGACGGCCGACACCGACGTGGCAATACGAGTCACGCTCGGCGGGCTGCGCGGCGGACACTCGGGAATGGACATCAACCTCGGTCGCGCCAACGCCAACAAGCTCATGGCGCGCTTCCTCAAATTCGCCGCCGCCAACTACGAGAGCATGCTTGCCGACATCGACGGCGGCAATATGCGCAACGCCATCCCGCGCTCGGCAACGGCCGTCTTGACAATCGACGAGGAGGACCTCGACGACTTCTTGGAGGCCGTAGACGAGTTCGAAGACATGTTCCGCTCCGAATTCGCCACAACCGAGCCGCAACTCACCTTCTCCGCCGAGAAAGTCGAACTGCCGGCCACGGTCCTCGACGAAATGACGACCGACGACCTCATCAACGCGCTCCAAGGCGCGCCAAACGGCCCCATCAAAATGAGCGCCGACCTGCCCGGACTTGTAGAGACATCGTCCAACATGGCCATCGTCAAGAGCGAGGGAGAGACCATAACAGTCAAGTTCTTGGTCCGCAGCTCAATGGAGTCTGAGCGCGAAGACGTCACGTCGTCGCTCGACAGCATCTTCCGCCTCGCAGGGGCCGAAGTCGAGACCTCGGGCGACTACCCCGGCTGGAAGCCCAACGTGGCCAGCAAGGCCCTGACCGCCGTCAAAGACTCCTACGAGAGGCTTTTCGGCGCAAAACCCGAAGTGACGGCCGTCCATGCGGGCCTCGAGTGCGGAATCATGAGCCAGACATACCCCAATTGGGACATGGTCTCCTTCGGCCCGACAATCCGCCACCCCCACTCGCCCGCCGAGAGCGTGGACATTGAAAGCGTCGGGCGTTTCTGGACACTTTTGCGCGACGTTTTGAAGAACATACCTCCAATGGAGAAATAAGAGACGATGGAAAAAATTGCTTCACCACTCATAGCTGCGTTGGCACTCCTCATGGCGGCCTGCGTACCAACGAGCCAATTCCAAAAAGCGCAAAAGGCCACGGCCGACAACCAGCGCAAAATCGAGGAGCGCGACGTGACGATCGACCAACTAAAGACACGCGTCCGCGAACTCCAAAAACAAATCGACCAACTAAAAAGCGAGAAAGACAACTTGGCGCAAGACACGGCCCTGGCCGGCATCCGCAACCGCACACTATCCAACCGCCTCGACGTGCTGCAAAACGACCTGGCAGCCTTGGCCGCCAAGATGGGCGACGTGCCCGAATACCGCTCGCTGATGAGCCACCTCGCGCAAATGCAAGACGAGCTCGTGACGAGCAACGACGAGCTGCTCGACTCCCGAAAAAGCCTCGAGGAGAAAAAAGCCAGACTGGCCGAGGCCAACAAGGCCCTGGCCGAGAGCGAGGAGCAACTCCAAAACAGCAACGCCGCACTGGCCGACAAGAGCCGCGAGATCGAGTATCAGCGGCAAAGCATCGAAAACAAGGACAAGCAAATCGAGCAGCAGCAGACCGAGCTCGACCGCCAGCAAGCTGAACTGGCGCGCCAAGCTGCCCGCCTCGTCGAACTTGAAAACCAGCTGAAAGCCAAAGACCAGGCCATGGCACAGCTCAAAAACACCATAGCCTCGGCACTCGTGGACTTCAACCCCGACGAGCTGACAGTGGTCCACCGCGACGGGAAAGTCTACGTCTCGCTCGAAGAGAAGCTACTTTTCGAGTCAGGACAATACGACGTCAACAACAAGGGAGTGGGCGCCATACGCAAGATTGCCACAGTGCTGAAAGACGTGAAGGCCGACATCGACATTGCCGTCGAGGGCCATACCGACAACGTCCCGCTGCGCGGACAGGTCATTCAAGACAACTGGGACCTCTCCGCCAAACGCGCCACGTCTGTCTTGCGAATCCTCGTGGCCGGAGGCGTGGCGCAAAGCCGTGTCCAAGCCATAGGCCGAGCCGACACGACCCCCGTGGCCGACAACTCGACAGCCGAGGGGCGGTGCAAGAACCGCAGGACCGAAATCGTCCTCACACCCAAGATTGACCAAATCCTCAAAGCCCTATAACAGCCCCGCGGCATGAAGCTACTCAGGCTCCACGCCGCGGCCGCTTTTTGCGCCGCGGCCATATCGGCATCAGCGGCACCCGATGCCGACAGCTCGTTCGTCAAGACAGGCTTCTCATTCGGCGTCCTGCCCGCCGTGGCCTACGACGCCGACCTGGGATTCCAATACGGCGTCTTGTCCAACCTCTACTGGTACGGCGACGGGAGCCGCTACCCAGCCTACGACCACTCGCTCTACGTCGAGCTGAGCCGCTACATCGCCGGCACAATGATGTTCCGCGCCTACTACGACTCGCCGACCCTCCTCGCGAGGCTATCCCCCACGTTGAGGCTGACTGTGGACTACACCATGATTCGCGACCTGAAGTCGGACTTCTACGGCTTCAACGGCCGCAAGTCCGTCTACCGCGAGCAGTGGGAGGACGAAGACGAACAGGGCTACATCTCCACCGCCTTCTTTGCCCACCACAGGCGCATGATAAGGGGCATGGCCGGCATACGCCACAACATACCCGGCACGCGACTCTTCGCCCAGTTCGGAGTCACGGCCTTCGACGTGGAGTGCGGGCCCGTGCGCCGCTCGGAGTGGAGACACACGCCGCCCGACGCGCCTACCCTCTACGACCTCTACCGCCAATGGGGCGTGATACGCCCCGACGAGGCCGAAGGCGGCACGGACGTGTTCCTGCGCCTCGGGTTTGGCTACGACAGCCGCAACAACGAGGCATTCGCCACGCAAGGCGTATGGAGCGAGATCCTCTTCGCGGCCGAGCCTAAAGCCTTCACATCCAACAAGAAGGGATTCTTGCGCCTGACTCTCAACCACAGGCAGTACTTCAGTCTCGGCAGCCCCGACCTCGTCCTGGCCTACCGGCTGACGGCTCAAAACAGGCTCTCGGGCCGAGTCCCCTTCTACATCCTCCCCCACCTCACCACCAACACCCTGACCTCCGCCACCAGCCAAGGACTCGGCGGCGGCAAGACGCTGCGCGGCGTATTGCGAAACAGGATCGTGGCCGACGGCGTGGCCATGGCCAACGTCGAGGCGCGGTGGCTGTTCGCGCGTTTCAAGCTGCTGGGACAGCAATGGTCGCTGGGCGTCAACGCCTTTGGCGACATGGGCATCGCCACCCAAGAGTACGATTGCGACACGAGCGGCGTGCCCGACGACCTGCGCGCAACGTATTTCCGCACGGGTTCCGACAACCTGCACGGCAGCCTCGGCGCCGGCCTCAAAATCCACATGAACGCCAACTTCATCGTCTCGGCCGACTACGGGCGCACCCTCAGGTCGGACGACGGCGCGGGCGGCTTCTACGTCTACATGAACTACCTTTTCTAAACATATCGAGATGTCTAAAGTTGTAAATCTATTGCGCAACTGGACCCTCCCTATCGCCATGGTGGCGGGAGTGCTCATCTACGCCTCGTTTCACTGCATCGACCTGCTGCGCCCGCTTCACCCCTTCGTGTGGGCTTTGGACAGCGTCCTGACGCCGGGTTTCATCTTCGTCCAGCTATTCCTGACGTTTTGCCGCATCGACCCCCGCCAGTTCCGAGTCAAACGTTGGCACGCGTGGCTGCTGCTCTTCCAGCTCGCGGGCTGCACGGCCTCCTATTTCGTCTTGGCGCCGCTCTCGCCCGTCTTGGCGCAAGGCGCCATGGTCTGCATCATCTGCCCCACGGCGACGGCGGCTGCCGTAATCACCTCGAAGCTCGGCGGCAGCGCCGAGACGCTGATCACCTACACCCTGATGGTCAACATCTTGGCGGCCATATACGCCCCGCTCGTCTTCCCGCTCATCCACAACAGCGGCGGCCTGGCCTTCTTGGAGGCTTTCCTTCTGATTATCAGCAAGGTTTTCCCTCTGCTGATTTTCCCCTTCCTCCTTGCGCAACTCACCCGGCTTCTCCTGCCCAAGGCCCAC
>JAFPDB010000230.1 GCA_017390085.1 Bacteroidales bacterium
GACGGCACGGCGGCAACCTGCGCGGGGCGGCCGCCCGGGCCGGCTACCTTCACAAACTGGGGGTCACGGCCCTATGGCTGACGCCCGTCTTCACCTCGGACCAAGACGAGCAGAGCTATCACGGCTACGCCACGACCGACTACTACGCCATCGACCCGCGTCTGGGCACGGTGGCCGACTACAAGATGCTCTCCGCGAGCCTCGCCCAATGGGGGATTAAGCTCATAATGGACATCGTGGTCAACCATTGCGGCACGCGCCACGCGTGGCTGACCGACGCCCCTGGCTCGCAATGGTTCAACAGCTGGGACTGGAAGCCCGAGCCGACGAACTACCGCCCCGGCGTGGTGGCCGACATCCACTCGTCGGAGTACGACCGGCGTCGGACGGTCGAGGGATGGTTCGACATCACGATGGCCGACCTCAACATGGCCGACCCTCTCGTCCGCACGTACATGGCAGAGGCGGCCATATGGTGGGTCGAGACGGCAGGGCTGGCAGGCATCCGCGTCGACACCTTCCCCTATGCCGACCAGGCGGGGACCCGCTGGTGGGTGGAGAGGATTTTGCGCGAATACCCCGACCTCGGCATGGTGGGCGAGACGTGGGTGGGCAGCCCCACCCTAATCTCGGCATGGCAGGCCGACGTGCCGCTCCTGATGGACTTCCCCCTCCAAGAGGCCATGTGCCGCGCCTTTGTGGAGGATTTCGGCTACGGCTGCGGGGCGTTGCGCCTCTACGACACCATAGCCAACGACCGCGCGTACGCCGACCCCAACGCCCTGATGACCTTCGGCGACAATCACGACACGGGGCGGCTGCTCACCCGGCTCGGCGGCGACGTCGGGGCGCTGCGCATGGCGCTGACGTTCTTGATGACCACGCGCGGAATCCCGCAAATATTGTACGGCACTGAGGTCATGATGGACGGCGACTCCGACCGCGGCCACGCGGAGATCCGGCGCGACTTCCCAGGCGGATGGGCTTCGGACGAAGAGGACTGGTTCGGCGTGGCCGAGTCTGACGACGACGCGCGGCTCAGCGGGCGCGACGCCGAACGCAGGGAGACGTTCCGTCTCATGGGCAAGCTGACTGGGCTTCGCAAAAGGAGCGAGGCCATAGCCCGTGGGCGGCTGATCCACTTCCTGCCGACCGACAACGTCTACGTCTACTTCCGAACCTCGGGGCGCGAGGCCGTCATGACAATCTTGAACTTGAGCCGGAAGAACGTCACACTGAACGTTGAAAGATTCGCTGAGATTACGGGCGAGACGCTCTCGGGCGTTGACGCGCTGTCGGGCAAAAAATACTCTAAGGCATTGAGAATCAGAATTAACGCCCGACAAGCAAAGGTCATTGAGCTGGAGGCGTAATATGCGGAGGCCATGACCGCATGGCGCGAATGCGGTATCAATATACCACAACGGGGGGATTACACAGGAGTTGTGGGCGACGTAAATTTGCTATCGTAAAACAAGAGCAAACGGAATAGCAAATAACAATAAAAACATAAAGACATGACAAAGATTGCGCAAAAGCTGACCGACCTTATCGGCAACACCCCCCTCCTCCAACTCAACAACTACGGCAAGAGCAAAGGCGTCGGGGCCAACGTCATAGCCAAGCTCGAGTACTTCAACCCGCTGGGCAGCGTCAAGGACCGCATCGCCTTCGCCATGATCGAGGATGCCGAGGCAAAGGGCCTTCTTAAGCCTGGCACCCTCATCATCGAGCCCACCTCGGGCAACACCGGCGTCGGCCTGGCTTTCGTCTCGGCCGTCAAGGGCTACCGCCTCATCCTGACGATGCCCGAGACCATGAGCATCGAGCGTCGCAACCTGCTGAAGGCCCTTGGCGCAGAGCTGGTCCTGACCCCCGGCTCGGACGGCATGAAGGGCGCTATTGCCGCGGCTGAGAAGCTCCGCGACGAGAACCCGGGCGCGTTCATCCCGCAGCAGTTCGAGAATCCCGCCAACCCCGCCGCCCACGTCAAGACGACGGCCGAGGAGATCTGGCGCGACACGGACGGCAAGGTCGACATCTTCGTTGCCGGTGTCGGCACAGGCGGCACTGTCAGCGGTGTAGGCCGCGGACTTAAATCCCACAATCCCAACGTCAAGATTGTCGCTGTCGAGCCGGCATCGTCGCCCGTGCTCTCTGGCGGCAATAGCGGCCCGCACAAGATTCAGGGCATCGGCGCAGGTTTCGTGCCCAACACGTTCGACCGCTCCATCGTCGACGAGATAATCACAGTCGAGAACGACGACGCCATCCGCACGAGCCGCGAGCTCTCTAAGAACGAGGGCCTCCTGGTGGGCATCTCGGCCGGCGCGGCCGCCTACGCTGCAACCCAGCTCGCTCTGAAGCCCGAGAACAAGGGCAAGAACATCGTGGCCCTGCTTCCGGACACTGGCGAGCGCTACCTCTCGACGGTCCTCTACGCTTTCAACGAATACCCACTCTAAAACTCTGAAACCATAAAGTTCTTCTGTATCGACTGACGAAAGGCCATCGGGAAGATTAGCCCTCTTCCTGATGGCCTTTTGTTTTTTTTGGGGAGGAAGAAAGAGAAAAGTCGACCAGCCCCTTGCGTCGAACCAGACAATAATCTCATCTCCAATGCGTTGACTCAAATATAATAGCGAAAACAAAAAATCCCCATCCCAAAATCAAAAAGTACAATATTCACCCGAGGGCGGACGTGGAGTCATCGGCTGAGCCGATGTTATGGGCGGTGGGCGATTCGTTGCGCGAGGCGA
>JAFPDB010000231.1 GCA_017390085.1 Bacteroidales bacterium
CGGAAAGTCTAACACTGACACTGGTTCACCTGAAAGCCAGATAGCATTGTTCTCGTTCCGTATCAACCACCTTACTGAGCACATGAAGCTCAACAAGAAAGATACTGCTACCAACTATTCGCTCAAGAAGCTCATCGGCCGTCGTCGCCGTATGCTCGACTATCTCAAGAGCCGCGACATCAATCGCTATCGCGAGATTGTAGCTAAGCTCGGTCTGCGTAAGTAAGCAGGGAAACTTTCGCTCTTGCGAAACGAAAAAATTCCGCCTTGGGGCTTGTCCTCAGGGCGGAATTGCTTTTAACGGGTGGGGGGATGCTTTTCAAACAGTTTTCAAACGCCGTTTGAATGGCTTCTGGCGTGCGGACTTTATATTTGCATAGCCACTTGAAAACACGAAGTTTTATGGAGTCAATGACAGATATGCAGCGACGAGCGTCGGCACGCGACTTCGCCAGCCAATGGGAAGGCCGTGGCGACGAGCGGCAGGAGACGCAACGCTATTGGATATCCCTGCTCGGCGACGTGCTCGGCATAGTTCAACCAGCCAACGCCATCGAGTTTGAGAAACGCGTCAAGCTCACCCACACCAGCTTTATAGATGCCTACATACCAGCCACGCGCGTACTCATCGAGCAGAAGTCCATAGACATGGACCTCCGCAAGGCTTACCAACAGTCGGACGGTGCGACGCTCACCCCCTACGAGCAGGCCAAACGTTACGCCAACGAGATGCCCTACGACCAGAGGCCTCGCTGGATTGTGGTCTCCAATTTTGCGGAGATTCACATCCACGACATGAACCGCCCTGCCGAGCCGCCCGAGGTTGTCAGGCTTGCCGACCTCGAAAAAGAGTATTACCGCCTCCTCTTCCTTGTCGACACCAAGAGCGAGAACATCCGCCGCGAGGAGCAAGTGAGCGTACAGGCGGGTATGCTTGTCCGACGGCTATACAACGCCCTGCTCAAGGAGTACCGCGACCCGGCGGCCGACAGCCTCAGAAGCCTCAACATCCTCTGCGTCCGTCTCGTGTTTTGCCTTTATGCCGAGGACGCGGGGCTATTCGCGACGCGCACGGCTTTTGAGGATTATATCCGCTCGTTCAACACGGCAAACGTCCGTCTCGCCCTCATGAACCTCTTCAAGGCCCTCGACACCAAGGAGTCCGACCGCGACAAGTATGACGAGACGACAAAACCGTTCCCCTACGTCAACGGCGGACTTTTCCGCGACGAGCATATTGGGATACCCACAATTACGCGGGAGATTGTAGATGTCATTGTCGACGACTGCGCGCCATTCAATTGGGCGGACATCAGCCCCACCATCTTCGGCGCGGTTTTCGAGAGCACCCTCAATCCCGACACGCGTCGGGCTGGTGGCATGCACTACACGTCGGTCGAGAACATCCATAAGGTCATCGACCCCCTATTCATGGAGGGGCTTGAGGCTGAATTCGCGCAAATAATGCAGACCACTGCCGTCAAGACGCGCCGCAGGCTGCTTCACGACTTCCAAAAGAAACTCGGAAGCCTGAAGTTCCTCGACCCAGCCTGCGGCAGCGGGAATTTCCTTACCGAAGCGTTTCTGAGCCTCCGCCGCCTTGAGAACCGCGTCATCTCCGCCCTCAACGACGGCGAGGCCGTACTTGGTCTCGACAACTTTATCCAGGTGGACATCAGCCAGTTCTATGGCATCGAGATTAACGACTTTGCCGTGACGGTGGCAAAGACGGCCCTTTGGATCGCCGAGAGCCAGATGGTTGCGGAGACGGAGAAAATCCTTAGCCAAAACTTTGATTTCCTGCCCCTTAAGACCAATGCCAACATCGTGGAGGGCAATGCCCTCCGCACCGATTGGGCGACGCTCCGCCCCCTCGACGGCTCAGGGCTTCCCGACACAGGTCTCTTTGCGGGAATAACCACGCATGTGGACGGCTCCGTTCACCATTACGATTATATCATGGGGAATCCGCCGTTTGTGGGGTATTCATATCAGACCAAGGAACAAAAGGAGGACGTGGCCGCCATAATGCCCAAGGGTGTCAAGAATGTAGACTACGTAGCCCTTTGGTACTACAAGGCTGCGCGGCTAATACAAAACACTGCCACCCGATGCGCCTTTGTCTCCACAAACTCCATCTGCCAAGGTGAGCAGGTGGCGGCTGTTTGGAAGCCCTTGTTTGAAGAGTACGCCGTATCCATAGACTTCGCCCACCGCACTTTCCGCTGGGACAGCGAGTCCACACAAAAAGCCCACGTCCATTGCGTGATTGTGGGGTTCCGCTCTCACGATGGGAAGGACGGTCTCCCGACCGTCCG
>JAFPDB010000022.1 GCA_017390085.1 Bacteroidales bacterium
CCCGCCCAGAGGATAGTTTGCGTAAATGTAGGGGGAACGTGTTTTCAGACCTCTATTATCAACGAGAAGATTAACATCCAAGGGCAGAACGTCTCCAGGCGTACACTGCAATATATTGAGAATCAGGCCGAGAACAACCAGACCCAGTTCTCGCTCGAGGAGAGCAAGGTGTTTCGGCTCGTCTCGCTCGGCTATTCCATCGACAATGAGCCTCTCAACAACGATGTTCTGGGCCGCTCGGGCAATATTTTCGAGGCCAAGTTCCTATGTTTCAAGGCAAAGCAGAAAGACTTGTCGCTAATCAACTCAGCCTTCCCCGCCGCGCCAAATAAGCCCTCGACATATTACACCTCCACTTCCGCCAAGGCCGTCGTTGCCCTCTCCCCAAGCCTGAAGAGGGACGGCGTGGCGCTCATCGACCTCGGCAGCGGCACCACGGGAGTGGCCGTCTTCTACCGCGACGCCCTGCGTCTCGAGGTCGAGATACCCATAGGCTCCGCAACCATTACGTCCGACATCGCGTCGGCCCTCAACATACCTTTTGCCGACGCCGAGGCTCTCAAATGCAGCCTCGGAATCATTGACGAGGCACAGTCACACAAGGAGTACGCTTTCGACCTCGGCAACGGCGAGCAAGCCTCTTTCAACGGATCGTTCTACAATTTTGTCGTCAAGGCGCGACTCGAGGAGATCGCCGCCTACGTCGCCTCCGTTTTGACCGACGTCCGTAAGGCGGGAAACCGCGACATAAAGCTCGTCCTCACGGGCGGCGGCTCGCTCCTGAAAAACGCAGAGAGCGTCTTTGCCGACAAGGTCGAAGCCGAGGTGGTGGCAATCCCGCTCCCCGACCTCGACATCGACCCCATCGAATACGCCGCCGCCATCGGAATGGCATCACTCACGGCGCGAAAGCAGATGGAGGTCGTGACCGACCCAGTCCTCCCAATCGCAGAACCTGAGCCCGCCGAGCCGCAAGGACCTGCCGAGCAGGAGCCTGAAACCAACCCGCAACCCGCCCCCCCACAAAACCATCCGAACAACCAGCGCGGCGGCTCCAAGATTGGCGACCTCTTCTCACGATGGGGAAAGAAGGCCAGCAGCCTGTTCGACGACGAGAATAACGTCAAAAACTAACGACCTGTAAAGAAACAGAATAACTACCCAAACCTCAATCCCTATGGAAGAAATCGGAAATAGTCAAGTAATCGACAATTTCGTTCTGACCGACGCCGGAAAGAAAGAAGAAAAGTCCGAAATCATCAAAATAATCGGTGTAGGTGGTGCCGGCGGCAACGCCGTCAACAATATGGTCAACATGGACATCGAGGGCGTCAATCTCGTCGTCTGCAATACCGACATCCAAGCCCTCGAGAAAAGCCCCGTCAAGCGGAAGATTCAGCTCGGGAAGATTCTCACTTCCGGTCTCGGGGCCGGCAACAATCCTGAGCGAGGCCGCGAGAGCGCAATCGAGGCCATGCCCGACATCGAGGCCATGCTCGACTCTAACACCAAAATGGTTTTCGTGACGGCAGGAATGGGGGGAGGGACAGGCACCGGAGCCGCTCCGGTCATCGCCCAGAAAGCCAAAGAAAAAGGCATCCTCACCATCGGAATCGTCAACATCCCATACAGCCGAGAGGGCAAACCACGTATCCGTCAGGCCATCAAGGGGGCCATGACCATGAGCGAGTGCGTCGACGCCCTCCTCGTCGTCAATACAGACCGCGTGCTCGATATGGTCGGAGGGGCCAAGACCTCGCTCGTCAAGACATTCGACCTTTGCGACAAGGTCATGAGCGATGCCGCGAGGGGCATCTCGCAGATGATTACGCACGCCAGCCGCATTAATGTCGACTTCGCCGACGTCCAGACTGCCATGAAAGACAGCGGATGCGCGCTCATGGGCATCGCCAAGGCCAAGGGCGAGGATCGCGCCAGGGTCGCCGTTGAGAAGGCGCTCGACTCACCTCTGCTCAACAACAACGACATCAATGGGGCGAAGCACGTCCTAATCAACATCACCACCAAATACGAGGAGGACCTCGACGCAGACGAGTTCACCTGCATCACAGGCTACGTCTATTCCATGGCCGGAGGCGAGGACAACGACGCCCAGACCGTCATATGGGGTGCCGGAAGCGACGAGACTCTAGAAGAGGGCGAGATTTGCGTCGTCGTCGTCGCCACGGGATTCGAGTCCGATTGTTTCGAGATCTCCAACAAGAAGTCGGCAGAAGTCGTCCACATCTCGCGCAACGACCCACAAAAGAAGGAAGAACCCAGCGACGACGACAAGTCTCCGGTCTTCGAACTCCCTGTAAATGAGGATACCCAAGAGACCGACTCCATAATCCGAAACCTCTATGGCGAGGGCAAGAACGCCGCTAAACGGATGTCAAAGGTCTACTCGACTTCCGACCTCGCCGACGCCGCCTGCCTCCCCCTCGACAAGCTCACAGAGGAGGAACTGGTCAACATCGAGCAACGCCCGGCATACATCCGTCGAGGGGCCGGAGCCAATCAGAGAGTAAGTTTCTGAAAACATCAATACCTTAATCTAATCATTATGAGCTTCATCGAAAAGATTACGGAAGACATCAAGGCCGCCATGAAGGCCCACGACCACACACGCCTCGAAGCCGTAAGGGGCATCAAGAAAGAGCTCCTCGAGGCCGTCACCGCCAAAGGCTCCAGCGGCGACCTCGCAGAGGCCGACGTCTTCAAAATCCTACAGAAGATGGTCAAGCAACGTCGCGAGTCCGCGCAAATCTACATCGACCAAAACCGTCCTGACCTCGCGCAGACCGAGAACGAGCAGGCCGACGTCATAGCCTCCTACCTCCCCGCGTCAATGTCGGCCGAGGAGCTCGAGGCCGCCGTCGCCGCCATCATCGCAAAGGTGGGCGCCACCTCCCCGAAAGACATGGGCAAGGTCATGGGCGCGGCTTCTAAAGAGCTGGCTGGGCGTGCCGAGGGCAAGGCAATTTCCGATTGCGTCAAGAAGCTCCTCGCCGCAATGTAGCCCTCCCTACATCAGACAATAAGTTTCACGAACGCCCGAAGCGCACCACAAGCCGCTCCGGGCGTTCGGCTATCTTCCCACGAGCCAAAGCCGCGCGCCGTCTTGCGCAACGTCACATTATGAACTCGCTCGGCGATTTCAACGTGTTGTGTGTCTTGAAGGCCACCAAATGGTCGTAGGTGTCGCCAGGCCGACGGACGTATATCGCTATGTTGTAGTCGTTCTCCGTCTCGCCGTAACAACCCTCCGTTTCGGTCATCTGGGGCATCTCGCGCCCACGTTTCTTAAGCCGCGAGACGTATAGGTAGTTGTGAAGCCCCTGTTTTATAAGGCATTGACCCCCGAAGCTCATTGTCGAGCCGTCCGCCTCCAGTCGGTTGCCCGATGTCGGCTCCCAGCCTGTGGCGTCGCCAATCACGTATACTTCGTGGGTCTCCAGCATCGACGCCTCGGACGGAAGGTAGGTGAAGTGGGCCATCCCGTAGTCCGCCACAACGGCCGAGTCGTCGTCCTGACGGTCTCGGGTCTCGACCCATTGACCGCCGTCGAAGTCCTCGCGATACGTGTAGCCCTTGGGGCGGGTGTCCGTGGCGCACGTGTAGTGATACATCCCGCCCGCGTAGCTCACCCCTAAGTCGCTCACGCCCAGCTGACGGATGCTTCGGCTGTCCAACCACCGCCATTCCGTCCCGCCGCAGAATCGCCACGCGTCAATGTGCTGATACGTGATTTCGTCTGGCCTCACGAAGGTCGGCCCCTCGGCGTATCGTATGTCGTCAAGCCGTTTGTTCTGCCACGCGCACGCCGTCATTTGCCTCTCGGGCTGCTTTAGCCCGTGGCGAGGCCACCTCACTGCCACGCCTATATCCTGCGTTGCGTCGCCCTTGTCGACCCTCACGCCCACTCCGCACGCGTCTTCTGTCACCCACAACGGCTCGCGCAAGATTAGCCTGTCGTCCGAGGCACCGCGAACCTCCACCATGTAGTTGCCCGAGGCCAGTATCGGTTCCGTGCTTACAGACATCGTGTAGTGGACGAAGGCGACGGTAGTGTTGAACGATAGGCGCGACGTCTCGCTTCCGTAGATTTTGTTCAGCCCGTCAACGTATTCCATCTCCATTAGGTCCGATTCTTCCCACCGGGCGTCGTAGTGCGAAAAGCTGTAGTATAGCGATTCCGTCCCCCCGTCAATAATGTCGAAACTCAAGGTCAATGTCTCCGCCTGCCCAAGGTGGCACACCACGCATCCGGGCACTCGCCCGTCGCGACGGTCCGAAGCCGATTCGTGACGCAATTCTACTGTCTTTACGCCGCTCGCCCTATACGTTGGAGGCGTCGCGGCCATACATTCCGCACCCATCAGCAGGAGCGTGGCGGATATTGTTGCTCTTATCATCAGGTAGGTCATTTTTTAACCTTCTTGGCAAAGGTAGCAGGTTTTGGATGTCGGTGGTAGGGTGGGGGGGGAGCGGTTCATTCTGCAAAACCCAGTTTTATGGCACATAATCGTTGTGGATTTTCTGTCATATTGCGTTCAGTGGAATAGTTTTCCAAGATTCAAAGGAATGTTAGGATGGAAATTCAGAACCACATACCTTTGTGTTGTCAGGATAAGGGAAACAATCCCAGCCAAGACGACATTCATCCTTTAACCGATAACAAATTAAAGCATTAAATACTATGCCACAGAACAAACTTCACTTCGAGACCCTCCAAGTCCATGTAGGCCAAGAGAATCCAGATCCCGCAACCGACGCGCGCGCAGTGCCCATCTACCAGACCACGTCCTACGTCTTCCGCAATTCCCAGCACGCCGCCGACCGCTTCGGACTCCGTGACGCCGGCAACATCTACGGCCGCCTCACCAATTCCACACAAGGCGTCTTCGAAGACCGTGTGGCAGCCCTCGAGGGCGGCGTGGCCGGACTCGCTGTAGCCTCGGGAGCGGCGGCGATCACCTACGCGCTCCAGAATATCCTCCTGCCGGGCGACCACGTCATCGCGGCCGACAACCTTTACGGCGGTTCCTACAACCTCATCACCCACACCCTCGCGGCTCAGGGCATCGAATACACCATCGTCAACGTCAACAACCTCAAGGCCCTCGAGGCCGCCATCCGTCCCGAGACAAAGGTCATCTACGCCGAGACGTTCGGCAACCCTAACTCCGACGTCACCAACCTCGACGCCATAGCCGAAATCGCCCACAGGCACAATATCGTCTTCATCGTAGACAATACGTTCGGAACGCCTTTCCTCATCCGCCCTCTCGAGCATGGAGCCGACATTGTCGTACACTCCGCCACCAAGTTCATCGGAGGACACGGCTCAAGCCTCGGCGGCGTAATTGTCGACGGCGGCACATTCAACTGGAAGGCCAATGCCGATAAATACCCCACCATCGCCAAGCCCGACCCCTCATACCACGGAGCCATATTCGCCGACGTGGCCGGCGCCGCCGCCTTCGTCACCAGAATCAGGGCCGTGCTGCTCCGCGACACCGGCGCAACGCTCTCGCCCTTCAACGCCTTCATCTTGCTACAAGGCCTCGAGACCCTCTCCCTCCGCGTCGAGCGTCACGTCTACAACGCCCTCAAGGTCGTCGACTACCTCGCCAAACACCCCAAAGTGGCCCGCGTCAACCACCCCTCGCTCGCCTCACACCCCGACCATGAGCTCTACCAGAAGTACTTCCCCAACGGCGGCGGCCCAATCTTCACTTTCGAAATCAAGGGCGGACAAGAGGAGGCCTGGAAATTCATCGACTCCCTCAAAATCTTCTCCCTCCTGGCCAACGTGGCCGACGTCAAGAGCCTCGTCATCCACCCCGCCACCACCACCCACTCGCAGCTCAGCCCCGAGGAACTCCAACAGCAACACATCACTGCCTCAACAATACGCCTCTCGATCGGCACCGAACACGTCGACGACATTATAGCCGATCTCGATCAGGCCTTTGCGCAAATCTGATAGCCTCAATCTAATCATTTTTTTTTCATGTCTTGTGCCGCCCACGGCCGTCGCGCTCCATCTGGCGCTGCGGTCGGGGCGGCTCTTTTTTTGGCGGTTTGGGCGCAAAATGTTTAATTTAGCAACACGGTAGTTTTCCACTTACCCGTCCCCATAGTTGAAAAATGGAACAGTTTCAAAAACAGCAGACAAGGTTGCCGCGGCGTAAGACCAAAGAGCCGAACAAGCGGAAAGTCATCGTGCTCAATGACGACGTGACAACTTTCGACTTCGTCACCCGTATGCTCGTTCAGATCTTCTTCATGGAGGAAGACGAGGCCCGACGGACAACCAACGCCATCGACCAAAACGGCAGCGCCGTCGTCGGAGTCTACCCCGTCGACATTGCCAAAAGCAAGGCCGAGGCCGGAATGGCCATGGCCAGGGCCGAAAACTTCCCGCTCAGAATCACCACAGAAGATGTCTAAAAAAAACATACCCAACATCGACTCCAAAGACAACCTCGGGCTCCAAGAGGTTGTCTACTTCCTCGACGAGGTCTTTAACTTCACACGAGACAGAAGGCTCCAGTTCGCAACTCCGGAGGTCTGCCTGAGAGTCCTGCTCAACAGGAGCGATTTAAGAACCGTCCTCGAGAACAACAAGGTCAAAGTCAAGGCCTTAATCGAAGACCTCGACAACTACATCGACGGGCTCGAGTCCGTACCACCCCGAAGAAAGTACAACGTCGAGGAGTCCGTGGCCCTCAGGAAAGTATACGACCAGGCACGCGACATCGCCATCTCACTCGAGGTCGAATATTCAGTTTTCTTCTATTTCTCAGCACTTTGCATCGTGACTGACACCGAGGCTTTCAACATCATACACAAGCACATCCCAAAACGACGTCTGCAAAACGTCTTGAAGCAGTTTGCGCAAAAATCATTCCCGCTCCCCGACGACGACGTCGAACCCTACAATTCGCATTCCCGTACCGCCAATCCTCCATCCACCGACAGTGGCTACTACGACGAGGATTATGACGACGACGACGAATTAGACGAGTTGGACGACCAAGCCTGCCTACTCCTCAACGACAACCCCGAATACGACGGACACAATTTCTACGGGCGCGAGGACGACATACGCCGCTCCATCATGACCCTCCTCAAAAGCCACAAAGGGAACATCGTCTTCGTCGGAGACCGGGGAGTCGGCAAGTCCGCAATGATCAAAGGCCTCATCAAGGCACACAACGATTTCGCGCCCGACTCGCGATACTGCAACGCGCAATTCTACAAGCTCAATCCCGCAGCCGTCGTCACCGGTGTCTCCTACACCGACGAGATCGAGAACCACATCGCCGACATCATCGATTCCGTCACCC
>JAFPDB010000232.1 GCA_017390085.1 Bacteroidales bacterium
CGACCGCAAAACAACAGCCCCAAACACATTGGAATGCAACAAGTTACCCCCACAAAACGACTGATGTGCATTTATTTTAGTTTTGTTCATTCCAAATCCATAACAAGCCATCTCCGATAGCAACAGCGCCAACCCTCCAAGTAACAATCCCTCCCTCCTTTCCCAAGGTGGGCCTTAAATCTCACAACCCCATGCAAAAAAAAACAAAACACCGACTTAGATGTCACGCCCGACGACCAACCCACGCCCGACGACACCAAGGGCGACATGGTCATCGAATACGCCACTCCCGAAGCTGACTATCAGCCACAAAAAGCCGAAAGCGAGTTCGAGATCATCCAAAAGACCGACAAAGACGACGAAGCGTCGCCCGACGTTCTCGCCCACGGAATAGAGACCGAATACGACCCACGGGAGGATTTGTCAAATTACGAGTTCCCGAGCTTCGACTTGCTGAAAGACTATGGCAAGCAGAACATCGAGGAGAGCCAGGAGAAACTCTTTGAGAACAAGGTCAAAATCGTCCAGACACTCGCGAATTTCCAAATAAAAATCACCTCCATAAAGGCAATTGTCGGCCCTACGGTAACGCTCTACGAGATTGTCCCTGCCCCAAGCATCCGCATCTCAAAAATCAAAAACCTCGAAGACGACATCGCCATGAGCCTCGCCGCTCGCGGCATCCGTATCATGGCACCAATCCCAGGCTTAGGCACAATCGGCATCGAAGTACCGAACTCTAAGCCGCAGATTGTCAGCATGATGTCCGTCATCAAGTCTTCAAGTTTCCAAGAGTCGCAGGCCGAGATTCCTATCGCCATCGGCAAGACCATCTCCAACGAGACTTTCGTCTTCGATTTGGCCAAGACGCCCCACCTCCTCGTAGCTGGC
Source organism: Bacteroidales bacterium (assembly GCA_017390085.1). GTDB lineage: Bacteria > Bacteroidota > Bacteroidia > Bacteroidales > Marinilabiliaceae > W3P20-009. The sequence continues at coordinate 892 of JAFPDB010000232.1, forward strand.
GCCACAGGACAAGGAAAGTCCGTCGGTCTGAACGCCATCATCACGTCCATTCTCTATCGGAAACACCCCTCCGAGATTAAGTTTGTCCTCGTCGACCCCAAAATGGTCGAGTTCAGCGTCTACAAGTCGCTCGACAAGCACTATCTCGCCAAGATGGAGAGCGGCGACGAGGCCGTCATCACCGATTTCGACAAAGTCAAGTCCACTCTCCTCTCCATCAACGTCGAGATGGACAACAGATACCGCCTCCTCGAAAAAGCAAGCGTAAGGAACATCAAGGAATACAACGAGAAATTCATCGCCCGACGGCTCAACCCCAACGACGACCACCGTTTCCTGCCTTACCTCGTCGTCATAATCGACGAGTTCGCCGACCTCATCATGACCGCCGGCAAGGAGGTCGAGACTCCCATAGCCCGAATTGCCCAAAAGGCCCGCGCCGTCGGCATCCACATGATTCTCGCCACACAAAGACCTTCCACAAACATCATCACGGGCGTCATCAAGGCAAACTTCCCAAGCCGTATCGCTTTCAAAGTGGCCAGCGGAATCGACTCGCGCACAATCCTCGATTCCACAGGCGCGCAAAGCCTCATCGGACGCGGCGATATGCTCGTCCTCCTTACGGGCAAGATGACGCCAACCCGCGTCCAGTGCGCTTTCGTCGATACACCCGAGGTCGAGCGCATCAACAATTTCATTTCCTCGCAACAAGGCTACATCGGTCCCTACGAGTTGCCCGACGTCACTGTGCAATCCGACGGCTCGTTCTCCGAAGCTAACGACGGCGGCGACCCAGGAAAGTTTGACTCCAAAATCCGTGAGATTGCCCTAATGGTCGTAGAGAGCCAAATAGGCTCCACGTCAAACATCCAACGACGCTTCGAAGTCGGATACAACCGCGCGGGGAAAATCATGGACCAACTCGAAAGAATGGGCATCGTATCCCCTGCCGACGGCAGCAAGCCACGAGCCGTTTACGTCCAAACAGAGGCGGAACTCGAGAATATCCTACAAAGGTTCTACGTTTAGACACAAGCTCTCAACACTTTGATTTACAATTGACAACAGCAACAAGCATTTTTGGACGCCATAATGCTGGAATGTAAGAAATAAAATACAACATCAAAAATGTCAGGGAGGCAAATGCTCCCAAGCATTTGCCTCCCTCTTTTCCCTCCCCTCCACGTAACAACAGCCCACCCCCCCCCCCCCCACGCCCTTTAAAAGACGACAATCCATCAATCAAAAGGGCATATAATGAAGAGCGACCTTTGTAGGGCCACTCCATGGAGCGACCGCAAAACAACAGCCCCAAACACATTGGAATGCAACAAGTTACCCCCACAAAACGACTGATGTGCATTTATTTTAGTTTTGTTCATTCCAAATCCATAACAAGCCATCTCCGATAGCAACAGCGCCAACCCTCCAAG
>JAFPDB010000233.1 GCA_017390085.1 Bacteroidales bacterium
CATTTGAGTATCGTCCGGAGCTTACAGGCGATGACGTAGCCTATGGCGGAGAAGTTGTTGGCGGCTTGCGGCGTGGTGTGTTGCCAACGGCCTGAGACGTCGTGGTTGGGTGTGATTGAGGTGCGATAGTCGACTCGGAACATCCTGATGTCGGGTTGCGTGGCTTGCGCCAGGAGCGAATCGCCGCCAATCATGCCCCACGAGGGCGAGAACTCCATGTTGCTTTGTCCGGCGCAGAGGATGACCTCGCCAATGAGGATGTCGGAGACCCGGATTTCGTTGTAGCCCTTGAAAGTGATGGTTTGCGGCTTGTCGGTGGCCGCCGGGGTCGGGATTTCGACGGACCACTCGGCGTGTGGTGTGGGGTTGACCTTGTATGTTGTCGTGTCCCAAGACGTTGTTATGGATACCGTCTCGTAGGGTTTGGCCCATCCCCAGAGTTTGACTTTGGATTTTTGTTGGAGAACCATCCCGTCGGAGATGACGGCCGGCAGTGAGACGTTGGCCGAAGACAAGGCCGCCGGCACGACAGCCAGTAGGAGCGCTAAGGGGCGCATGAGGGCGTTGAGAGTAGGGGTCTTAGGCATGGTTGTTTTCGTGGTGTATTTAGGATTTTGGAAAACGGACGTGACGTCTTTCGAACGTCACATCCGTCAATAAAACTACAAACTAAACAAGTGCCGATGTTTTCACTTCGCGGTGGTGTTTTTGTCGACAAGGGCGTTGATCCTCGCCACTGAGGCGGCGGAATAGAGGTCGTCTTCCGGGGTGTTGAGGCAGTAGTCGACGAGCTTGTCGACTGTCGACGTGGCCACGTGCATGCGGGTGTCGCTCGATGCGTAGTAGATGAAGACTTTTCCGTCGTCGTCGGCTATCCAGCCGTTGGAGAAAACGACGTTGGAGACGTCGCCTACGCGTTCGGAGCCGTAGGGCGCGATGAAGTGGCCTGCGGGCTTGTGGGTGACGATCCAGGGTTTTTCGAGGTCGGTCAGGAACATGTAGAGGACGTAGCGGAGGCCTGCGGCTGTGTTGCGTACGCCGTGTGCGAGGTTGAGCCATCCGGCCTTGGTCTTGATGGGTGCGGGACCCATGCCGTTCTTGACCTCATATATTGTGTGGTAGGTCTTGGCGTCCATTATGAATTCGTCTTTGACCTCGGCGCGGCGGATGTCGTCGCAGAGTCCCCAGCCGATGCCGCCGCCCGAGCCGGTGTCGATGAAGCCGTCTTGCGGGCGGGTGTAGAAGGCGTACTTGCCGTCGATGAAGTGTGGGAAAAGGACAACGTTGCGTTGCTGGCCGGCATGGCTGATGAGGTCGGGGAGTCGTTGCCAGGTCTTGAGGTCCTTGGTTCGCGCGATTCCTGCCGCGGCGACGGCGCTGCTGGTGTCGCCAGCTGGGGCGTTGGGGTCTTTGCGCTCGGAGCAGAAGACGCCGTAGATGTAGCCGTCGTCGTGCTTGGTGAGGCGCATGTCGTAGACGTTGGTGTCGGGGTTGGCGGGGACCTGCGGAAGGGTTATGGGGCGAGGCCAGAAACGGAAGTTGTCGACGCCGTTAGGGCTTTCGGCTACCGCGAAGAAGGACTTGCGGTCGACCCCTTCGGTTCGGACGACGAGGAGGTATTTGTCGCCGAGCTTCATGGCGCCAGCGTTGAGGGTGGCGTTGAAGCTGATGCGCTCCATGAAATAGGGGTTGTCCTGAGGGTTGAAATCGTATCGCCACTCGAGGGGGACGTGCTCGCGTGTGACGACGGGGTATTTGTACTTGTTGTAGATGCCGTTTGCGCTGAAGAGCTGCTCGTTGGGGCGTGTGATGAGGGCTTCGAAATCGGCCGTCACCTTGGCTTTGCGCTCGTCGAAGAGGTTGTTGCCCATGCTACGATTTTTATGAGGTTTGTTGAAGTTCAGGTATGGATGTGTGAAGAAGCTGCGACGTCGTGCTTTTTCCCCTTGTTTTTTTCCGATTACAAGTTTAATGCTATAAGTCAAGGGGGGCAAATAGTATTTTATCACATAAACGTACGAAAATGTCAAAAGAATTTAACCGCATTAGAGCTAAAAGGCAAATGAGATTAAGAAAGGTGAAAGTGTTGGAATGCTAAAGTGCTTATTTGTAATCCTTTAGTGCGAAGAGTGTGAGAGATGGCGCAAGGTGATGGAATTGTATGATTTTGGCTTAAAGGGGGCAGGGGGTGGGTTTGGCGCGGATGATAAGAGGGTCGCGGCATAGACGCCGCGACCCTTTGTGTGGTGGAGGGGAGAGTCTTATAGTTTTGGGATTATTTGAGGTTGGGGAGCAGGTCGCGTGAGACGACGTGATTGCAGTTCATGGCATCGGTCCACCATGCGGTGTTGGCGTACTGATGGTTGTCAAGGCTATGCGCTGTGTTGTCGGCGTCGTAGTCGTACCATGGCATGGCCCAGCTCCAGATTGCGCCTGCGTTGAATTGGTCGGAGAGTTTGGCCACGTCGCCGCACTCGCTGAGCGTGATCATCTTGTTGGGGAAGGAGGCGCGGATGGCGTCGAACTCGGCAACGGACTCTTCGGTTGTCTTGGTGTACTCGTCGCGGCCGATGATGTCCACGTACTCGTCGCCGGGGTACCAGTCGGTGTCGTAGAGAATGCCCTTGGAGGGGTCGTAGCCGTAGCCCGTCTGCGTCGTCCATACCCAAATAAGGTTGTTGATGCCTTGGCTCTTGAAGTAGTCGAACATGTAGCGCCAGAGCTTTACGTAGGTCTCGGCGCCGTCGATGCCCCACCAGAACCATGCCGTTCCGCCCATGGTGGCGTTGCCCGAGGCCTCGTGGAGGGGCCTCCAGATGACGGGTATGTTGGCCTCCTGGAACTTCTTGAGCAGGGAGGCTATGAGCTCGAGGTCCTGGTCGGCGATTTGCTTCTCCCATGAGCCGTCGACAAAGATGTTCTTAGGCCTGAAGAGGGTGGTCATTTGTCCATCTGAGTTCTTCTCGCCGCTGCCCGGGGTGCAGGTGTAGGCATCTTGGCCATATTTGTCGGCTTGCTTGTTGGGGACGTTCCAGTGCCAACAGCCAGAGACGATGCCTCCGTCTTCCCACCATTGGGCGAACTGGCTGATGTCGTCGTAATTGATGCGCCAGCCGCCTTTGTAGGGGTTGCGCGATGCGTCGTCGTAGAGGGTGTAGGAGTGGATGTAGTCGAAAGTGGCGATGGCGGGGTATTTGCCCGTAGCGGCATTTACCATGTCGGCCTCGTCGAGGTTCCAGTTGACGTTGGCGATGGTGGAGGAGAGGATCTTTTGACCGTAGATGGAGAGGAGGTATTCGTAGAGGGCCTTGGCCTCCTTGGACGGGGATGGCGTGATGAGCGACGTGGCGATTGAGGAGGGGTCGACATTGGTCTTCTCCTTGGTGGAGAACGTTACGGAGTGGGCAGGGACATTGTCGCCTGAGGCCTTGGACGTGAAGAAACCCTCGGGAATGGAGAGCGTGTAGGATTGTCCGAGCTCGAGGGGCGCCGGGATGGTGAACGTCATGACGTTGGGCGTGGCCGTGCTCTTGGCAAAAGAGGTGAGAGCGACGCTCTGGCCATTGAAGTCGGCCTGCACTCCCGAAGCGAAATTGACCTCGGCTGAGTAGGTGAGCGTTATGGTTTTGGTCGAAAGGTCGACATTGGTCGCGCCCGTGGCGGGTTGCGATGAGACGAGCGTGACGGCCTCGGGTTGGGGAGTTGATTCAGAAGGGTCGCCGTCGCCGCACGCCGTGGCGGCGTAGAGGGGGAGGATGAAAAGGAGGAGTCTTAAGATGGGTTTCATCGTCGTAATATTTTTTGCACTTGTAAATATAGTTTAAAAACTGCGAGCGATTGGAGGGTTGTTTGTTTTGTATGGGATTTTGATTGGATTGTATAAAGAGGTCGGGGGGGCGGCCGATGGTTATAGCGAAAAGTAGAGGGTATACCCGTATATAAAAAAGGAGCCCGCGCACGTTTGCGTGGGCTGTACTCCTTAATCAGCTAACTAAATCCAAGTTTCTATGAAAAATTCCAATGCAAATATGAGCATTAATTTTGAAACAGCAAGCGGTTCGTCAAAAATAATCTCCCTTTCGTCAAAAAAAATCTGCTCCAAGTCACTCACAAAGACTCTTTAAGCGGATGGGCAAAACAAGGGCGTGAACCTTGCTCATCATCTGAAGCTAAGCTCACGCCCCTCCCCTAAGTTTGTAGGTATAGCGCGCCCGGTACGCGCCTACATCGCGAAGCAATTGAAGCCTCCGTCGACGACGGCCACCGTGCCAGTCACGAATTTGGCGGCGTCGCTGATGAGGTAGTGGATTGTCCCGCAGAGCTCTTCAGGCTCGCCCATGCGGCCGAAAGGCGTCTGGCGGATCACGTCTTGCCCGCGCTGGGTGAACGAACCGTCAGGATTGGTCAGCAAAGCGCGGTTTTGCTCGGTGATGAAGAAGCCTGGAGCGATGGCGTTGACTCGAATGCCCTCGCCGAACTTGCGCGCGCACTCGGTGGCCATGTAGGCCGTGAAGTTGGAGATTCCGGCCTTGGCGGCGGCGTAGCCGCAGACGCGCGTCATGGGTCGGAATGCGGCCATGGACGAGAAGTTGACGATGGATCCCTTGCCTTGGCTCACCATTGGCTCGAGAAACACTTGCGTCGGGATGACGGTTCCTGTGAGGTTGAGGTTCAGGACCTTTTGGAACTCTTCCGCCTTGAGGTCGAAAAAGTTCTGGTCGGGCGTGATAGTGGCGCCCTTCATGTTGCCGCCCGCGGCGTTGAGGAGGCTGTCGACCTTGCCGTAGCGGGCGAGAATGGCGTCGCGCGCGGCGGTTGTCGCCTCTTGGCTCATGACGTCGGCGGCCACGAACATGGCGTCGCCGCCCGCTTTGGCGATTTCGTCCACTATCGCCTCGCCCACTTCGGCCTTGCGGCCCATGATGGCCACCTTGGCGCCGTTCTGGGCGAGATATTTGGCGATGCAGCGGCCGAGCACGCCCGTGCCGCCAGTTATGGCGACGACCCGCCCCTCGATGTCGAAAAGGTTATTCTTCATATCGTTAATGCTTTGTGTCATTTGATGTTAGTCGAAGAATCCGGGCTGTTTGTACTCGATGCCGAGCTCATTGTCGACGGTGGCTATTATGCCCTGTACCTGCCCGAGGGCGAACATACGGCCGAGGAAACTATAGCCCGCGTTGTAGCCCCGCTCCTCGTCGCCCAGCATCGTCATGCCGTGGTCCACGCGCATGGGCAACGTGGGGTCCTGCTTCTCGAAAATCCTGACAAGCTCAATAAGGTTGGCACGGCCGCCAAGGTGGCTCGCCTCGGTGAAGTCGCCGTTGGGGAAAATGTGGCACGAGCGCAAATGGACGAAAGAGGTGCGATGGGCGAACTTGCGGGCGAGGGCGACAACGTCGTTATGGCTGCCGGCCGAGAGCGAGCCCGCGCAGAAAGTGAGGCAGTTATGGGGGTTGTCGACGGCATGGAGAAGCCAATCGATGTCGGCCTCGCACGTCACGATCCGCGGCAGGCCGAGGATTTGGAAGGGGGGGTCGTCGGGGTGGACGCAGACGCGGATGTCCATCTCGTCGCAAATGGGCATTATGGCGTTGAGGAAGTAGCGCATATTCTCGCGCAGCTGGTCGGCCGTGATGCCGTCGTAGAGGCTCAGCAGGTGGCGGAACAGCTCCACGGGGTGGGCGTCGCCCTCCTTGATGTTGCCCGAGACGAAGCCTTGTGTCTTGACGATGATAGTCTCGACGAGATTATGGTCGTCTTCGGGCGTCATTTTGAGTTTAAGCTCCTCAACCTCAGCCAGAACGTCAGGAGGCCACGAGGCCTCGGCTCCCGGTCGTTTCAAGATGTGGAGGTCGAAATAGGCGAACTGGGCGTGGCTGAAATAGAGGTTGGACGAGCCGTTGGGGTTGGGGTGTGCGAGGTCGGTCCGCGCCCAGTCGAGCACGGGCATGAAGTTGTAGCATACGTTTTTCACGCCCTCAAGGGCGAGGTTGCGTAGGCTCTCTATGTAGTTGGCAATGAGGCGGTCGCGGTCTTGTCCGGCGTATTTGATGGCTTCGGAGACGGGTAGGCTCTCGACGACAGCCCACTTCATACCGTAGCTCTCGATGTAGGTGCGCAGGTCGCGGATTTGCTCGCGCGTCCAGACGTCGCCGTTGGGAACGTCGTGGAGCGCCGTGACGATGCCCTCCACGCCAATTTGCCTCAGCATGGCAAGAGTGATCTTATCTTTCTTGCCAAACCATCTCCATGTCCTGATCATATATTATAGTTTGTTGGAATACGCAAAAATAATTATACGAACTGACCGAACAATAGTAAAAGGCGAATAAAAGTGAATAAAAAACTGCTGAAGCACACCCTGAAGCCCGGCATTCACGCCCCGATACCGCCACTTAAGGCGGACGAAAACAAAACCAAGCGCGGGTGGTAAGGCCGCCGCGAGACGCTAAAGCCGGCTGCGCCTTAGTTAAAAAGATTGGACAGGGTGTCTAAAAAATGAGTATATTGCGAAAAAGGGTGTCAAAACCTCTGTGAAAACCTTCATTTACTACAAATACAGACAGGCAATGAGAGACTCTACAAACAGAATAATACGCCTCCGCGAGCAAATGGCGCTCGACGGCATCGACGCGTACATTATATACAGTGCCGACCCCCACAATAGCGAGTATCCTGCCGACCATTGGAAATTCCGCGAATACGTGAGCGGCTTCAACGGCTCGGCGGGACTGGTGGTCGTGACCAAGAATCACGCCGGCCTATGGACCGACTCGCGCTATTTCATCCAGGCCGAAAAGCAGCTGCGCGGCTCTGCCGTTGAACTCCATAAGATGGGGATGCCCGGCGTGCCCGACTACATATCCTACCTCACGTACTTGCTGCCGTCGGGCGGCACTGTGGGCGTTGACGGGCGGACCGTGACCGAAGAGGAGTTCCGCTCCCTGAGCCGCACGCTTGGCAACTTCGGGATAATGATGAACATGAGGCTCGACTACGCCGCCGAGATATTCGCCGCGCGCCCGGCCCTGCCGACCACGTCGGTATGGCTGATGCCCGCAGGCAAGGAGGGGCGGACGAGGGCGGCGAAGTTGGCCGCCGTGCGTAAAGCCATGTGCGAGGTTGGCGCCACGCACTACATTGTCTCTGCGCTCGACGACGTGGCGTGGCTCACCAACATGAGGGGCGGCGACGTGGAGTACAACCCCGTCTTCTACGCATACATGATCATAAGCGAGACGGAAGCCCACATCTACGTCAACCCGCATAAGCTGACCGCCGAAATCAGCGAGGCACTGTCCTCCGACGGCATCGTGCCCCACCTCTACGAGCATTTCGAGCGCGACGTGGCCCAGATACCACGCACGTCTCGCGTCTTCTACGACCCGTCGCAGCTCAACGCCCTATGCGCCGCCCTGCTGCCAGCCGAGTGCGCGCGCATCGAGGGGTGCGGAATCGTGACGAGGCTAAAGGCAGTCAAGAGCGCCGAGGAGATTGCCAACATGGAGAAAGCGCACGCCCGCGACGGCGCGGCCATGGTGCGTTTCGCGCGCTGGATGACTGAGAATGTGGGCAAAGTGCCAATGAGGGAGCTTGACTTGAGCCAACGCCTCACGGCCGAAAGGGCGAAAGACGGACTCTACATCTCCGACTCGTTTGGCACAATCATGGCCTACGGCGAGAACGCCGCGATAGTCCATTACGAGCCGACAATCGAGACCAATGCGGAGATTGCGCCCCAAGGGTTGCTGCTGATAGACTCGGGGGCGCAATATATGGACGGGACGACCGACGTGACCCGCACTTTCGCCCTCGGGCCTCTGACCGATAAGGAGCGGCTGCACTATACGCTCACCCTCAAAGGGACCATAGGCTTGGCGCAAGCCATTTTCCCTGCCGGTACGCGAGGCACGCAGCTCGACACTTTCGCGCGCCAGGCCATGTGGCGCTACGGCATCGACTACGGGCACGGCACGGGTCATGGCGTCGGCTATTGCCTGAACGTGCATGAGGGCCCTCAGAGCATCAGTAAGAAGCTGATAGACGTGACGTTGGAGCAAGGTATGGTGACGAGCGACGAGCCGGGCGTCTACAAGGAGGGCTGCCATGGGGTGCGGATTGAGAACCTCACGGTGTGTGTGGAGGCCAAACGCACTGACTTCGGCACGTTCTTGGGCTTCAAGACGCTTACAATGTTCCCGATAGACAAGTCGCCAATAATGGTGGAGCTTCTGACTCCGCAAGAAATCAAGTGGTTGAACGACTATCACCAGACGGTGCTTAAGGTGCTGGAGCCTCTCGTCGACGGGGCTGACCTCGATTGGCTTCGCAATGCTTGCCAACCGATTTAGTCGGGAATGGAGTCTTTAAAAAGAGGGTAGGGCGACCGGAATAAATGTCAAGATATTAAGGTAAGGGAATGGAGCTGCCCGTCTGGCAGTTCCTCTCGTGCCGTGCGCCCATTTCATAGTTTACGGGCGGGCGCCAGCGGTGTGCAATAATAGCGGGGCTTCCTCTACCGCCAAAAACGCCTTACAACGACATGACGCC
>JAFPDB010000234.1 GCA_017390085.1 Bacteroidales bacterium
AGTTTACTCAACTGGTTGATAACGAAGAGTTTGAAAAGGCGCAAGAGCTCTTGGAGTACTTGCGGGAGCGGGCTCACGACACCAGCACATTCCAATACGACCAAGCCGTTTTACTTCTGCGTCGGGGCGAAATCTCCACCGCGATGGAGTGGTTCGAGATGTCGTTCTCAAACACTCAGGGTGATGAGCAGCGATACACAATTATGGACGCCGTGACGGAGCTCACGCGAGCGCAATATTTTGAGGAGTCTCAAAAATTCTACGCTCGCCTCTCCCACGACGACATATTCCAAGACTTGGAACTTGCTTTTGGCTATGCCTACGCCCTCGATAAGACTGGGCGCGACGAGGAAGCCCTTCGCGCCTACGAGGAGGTCGTGAAGATAGACCCCTTCTGCTCAAACGCCTGGAATAACTTGGGAATAGAGTACGGCAAGTTTGAAAGGTTTGAAGAGTCGTTAACAGCCTATACCAATGCGACCGACGCGGCTCCTTATAATGCGAACCCGTACTTCAATAAGGGTAACACATACAAGGCTCTCGACAAGTTCTACGAAGCAATCGAGAACTATACGGAGTACGTGTCGCTCGTCATGATGAGTCATGACGACGGCGTTGCTGAAGGGTTCGACAGCTCTGTCTTTCTGCACATTGGCGAGTGCTGGTATTCGTTGGGCAACTATGATATCGCCAAACGATTCTTGCACTTGGCCGTTACGACCTTCGTCCCGCAGGCCGATACGGGTTGGTACAATCTGGGGCGGTGCCTGACGGAAATGGGCGAATATAGCGAAGCGCGGGAGGCGTTGGGGACAGCCATCGCCCTAAACCGCGAATGCGCGGACTATTACTATGCCAATGCGCAAGTCTTTCTTCAGCAGGGGATTCTGCCCGAAAGCATCGAGATGCTCGAAGCCGGTTTGAGCAAATCACCCAACGACGTTTTGGCCTGGTTTGAACTCATACGCGTGAAGCTCTTGAGCATGGAGTCTGGCTCCACATATTCAATAAAAGACTACATCGCGAAGATGAAGCGCCGCTATAAGACGCCAATGGCGTTGAGGCTTGTCGACGCGTATATTGATTACTTCGTTTACGGACGAAAACGCTATGCGGCCGATAAGATCCGCATGGTGGCAGGCGACACGCCAAGCGTCATTAACGAGGCGATGGTGGAGCCTTCGCTCTCGAAACTGTTTATGCAACAGGATATTACCCCGATTCTTAGAGAATTCAATATCAGATTGAGATAAAATGGAACGATACGGACTGATAGGCAAGCCTCTCGGACATTCATTTTCACAAAAGTACTTCACGGAGAAGTTTCAGCGCGAGAATATCGACGCGCGTTACGCCCCCTACCAATTGGACAGCGCCGAAGAGATTCTCAATGTTGTCCGCCAACAAGAGAACGTCTGCGGTCTCAACGTCACGATTCCGTACAAAAAGGACGTCATCCAATTTCTTGACGCCATGGACGACGAGGCGCGAGCCATAGGCGCCGTGAACGTCGTAGCCGTGAGGCGTGACGCGACAGGACGAATGACGCTAATTGGTCACAATAGCGACGTCAACGGCTTCACAAATTCTATAAAACCGCTCCTAAAACCGTCTGACCGTAAGGCACTAATCCTCGGGACGGGCGGCGCGTCGAAGGCCGTTGTCTACGGACTGGAGAAAAAGCTCGGCCTGCAAGTAAAGTTTGTAAGCCGCCACCCTCAAGAGGGGCAATTGCGCTACGAGGATCTTGACGAGGCCTTGATGTCGGAATACCACGTCATCGTCAATGCCACGCCTCTCGGCATGTTCCCAAAAGTTGACGAGTGCCCGGACATACCATACCAATTCCTAACGCCAGACCACGTATGTTTCGACCTCGTCTACAACCCATTGGAGACGCTTTTCTTAAAGAAAGCCGCCCAGCAAGGGGCGAGGGTCAAGAACGGCCTCGAGATGCTTCACCTGCAGGCCGACGAATCGTGGGAGTTCTGGCAAAAAAACAAGTAATCGGAAATAATGGCATCCTCGCAAGCATCTGAGCAAGAGAGAATTGAGTATCTGCGCGAATATCTTCACGAGCAGAACTACAAATACTATGTGGAGAACTCTCCCGTCATATCAGACATGGAGTTCGACAAGCTGATGGCAGAGCTTCAGGCTCTCGAAGCAGCTCATCCGGAGATGGCGGACATCAATAGCCCGACGCAACGCGTCGGCAGCGACGTCAACGCGTCTTTTTCGCAAGTCCGTCACGCCCGCCCCATGCTCTCGCTCGGCAACA